>NZ_LFJJ01000143.1 GCF_001189365.1 Candidatus Burkholderia verschuerenii
CAGTTTCGCTCCACGCTTCCTCCCCACGGTCGGTCGCCCTTCCGCAGTTGCGCTTCACTTCGCTCGCTGTGGTCAACTTGCCGCGCGACTTGCACCCGCAAGAGTGCGCCCATGCTGGGCGCACAAGCAAAAACCCCGCGTGAAAGCGGGGTTCTCTTGAACGTCGATCGGACCGGACAGCTTATGCGAGCATCGCGCGCAGCATCCACGCGGTCTTTTCGTGCGTCTGCATGCGCTGCGTCAGCAGATCGGCGGTCGGTTCGTCGCTGGCGGCGTCGGTCGTCGGGAAGATTTCGCGCGCGGTGCGCACGACGGCTTCCTGACCTTCCACCAGTTGGCGAATCATTTCTTCCGCGCTCGGCACCCCGTCGGCTTCCGGAATCGACGACAGCTTCGCGAACTCCTTGTAGCTGCCCGGCGCGTGCACGCCCAGCGCGCGGATACGTTCCGCGATGGCGTCGACGGCGAGCGCGAGTTCGTTGTACTGCGTCTCGAACATCAGATGCAGCGTGTTGAACATCGGACCCATGACGTTCCAATGGAAGTTGTGCGTCTTCAGGTACAGCGTGTACGTGTCGGCCAGCAGCCGGGACAAACCGTCGGCGATCTTCTTACGGTCCTTGTCGCTGATGCCGATATTGACGGCAGGTGCAGTGCTTTTCTTCGCCATGGTGACTCCGTGAGAGTGATTCGAACATTGCGAGCGCCGCGCAAGCCTTGCCGCGCGGCGCTTCGAGCGTCCGACAGTTTAACGTAGAAACGGGGAACGCTTTATGGCAAACCGGCGCTTAAAGCCGATGCCAGGCTCATCCGCTCAGACGCCGACGATACCGCGACGACCAGCCCATACGCCGCCGCGACGATGCCGAAGGCCATCGCGACGCGCACGCCGCGCGATGCGTGACAACTCGTCGCATCGATCTGATCGACTACCTGAACGATATAGTTCAACGCTTGAGACATGATGTTTCTCCCGGTTTTTCAGACTGCTTCGGACGCTTCCTGATCGACGACGTGCTGCCCGAGCTTGGCGAGCGCATCGACGACGCCTTGCGCATAAGCCGGATCGATACGGCGGAAATGCGCGATCTGCCGCGCGCCGATCTCGTTCGGCACGCCATGAATATGACGCGCGATATTGCCGAACAGACGCGCGCGCTGCGCATCGTCGAACAGCGCGAACAACGCGGCCGGCTGACTGTAGTAGTCCTCGTCCTTGCGATGATCGTAGCGATGCACCGGGCCCGCAGCCAACGCCGGCTCGTTCACGCTCGCGTCCTGCGCGAACTCGCCGAAGCGGTTCGGCTCGTAGTTCACGCGGCCGCCGAGATTGCCGTCGGTGCGCATCGCGCCATCGCGATGAAACGGATTCGCAATCGGCGTGCGCGGCGCATTCACCGGAATCTGGTGATGGTTGATGCCGAGCCGATAACGCTGCGTATCGCCGTACGAGAACAGCCGCCCCTGCAACAGCCGATCCGGCGAAAAGCCGATGCCCGGCACCACGTTCGCCGGCATGAACGCGGCCTGCTCGACCTCCGCGAAATAGTTCTGCGCGTTGCGATTCAACTCGATCGTGCCGACGTCGATCAGCGGAAAGTCCTTGTGCGACCACACCTTGGTGATATTGAACGGATTCGTCTTCGACTGTGCCGCCTGCTCTTCCGTCATGACCTGAATGCGAAAATTCCAGCGCGGGAAATTGCCTTCGTCGATATTCGCGACGAGATCGCGCTGCGCGCTTTCACGGTCGCCCGCGACCACGGCGGCAGCTTCCGCGTCCGTGTAGTTCTCGAGCGGCTGCTGCGACTTGAAATGGAACTTCACGTAGAAGCGCTCGTTGTCGTCGTTGATGAACGAGAACGTGTGCGAACCGAAGCCGTGCATCTGCCGATAATTCTTCGGAATGCCGCGATCGCTCATCAGAATCGTCACCTGATGCAGCGATTCCGGATGACGCGACCAGAAATCCCACGCGGCCACGTTGCTGCGCAGATTGGTGTACGGATCGCGCTTCTGCGTGTGGATGAAGTCCGGAAACTTGAGCGGATCGCGGATGAAGAAAACCGGCGTGTTGTTGCCGACCACGTCCCAGTTGCCCTCTTCCGTGTAGAACTTGATCGAAAAGCCGCGCACGTCGCGTTCGGCATCGGCGGCGCCGCGTTCGCCCGCGACCGTCGAGAAGCGGATGAAGATCGGGGTTTCTCGACCGATGTCCGCGAACAGCTTCGCCTTCGTGTACTTCGAGATATCGTGCGTCACGCAGAACGTGCCGAAAGCGCCCGAACCCTTGGCGTGAACGCGGCGCTCGGGAATCACTTCGCGATCGAAGTGTGCGAGCTTTTCCACCAGCCAAAAGTCCTGCAAGGTGACCGGGCCGCGCGGGCCGGCGGTCTGCGAATTCTGGTTGTCGCCGACGGGGGCGCCAGAGGCGGTGGTGAGTTTTTGCGTCGTCATCGTGATGCTCCTGATCTTGTGCGTTTGCGTGGGATGATGAAATGGCGGCGCGCTCAGACTGCGGCGCGAGCGAAATCCGCGAGAACGTTGAGCGCGACGTCGCGGACATCGTTCCAGCAAGCGGCGACTTGTTTGATGGCGGTCATGGAATCCTCGTGAGATGGTTGGGGCACGAAGAGACTCTAACAAATGCTATAGATAATTTTAATTTGATTAAATTTATCTATGTGATAGGCAGCATTCTGGCCCCAAGAACGACAACGCCGCGCACGAGGCGCGGCGTTTCATCGGCGAATGCGGCGGCTGAGTTGCTTAGTTCACCGCCACCGGCATATCCAGCTTCCGCACGCCCGGCAAGTCGCAGTTCGCGATGGCATCGCAGATGGCGTCGATGGCCGGCATGCGCGTGAAGCTCTTGCGCCACGCCAGCACGACGCGGCGATCGGGCACGGGTTCATCGAACGGAACGTAGCTCAGCAGGCCGGAATCGATGCCCGCCGCGTGCGGCTTGACCTCGTACACCGACATGCGCGGCAGCACCGTGATCCCCACGCCGCTCGCGACCATATGACGGATCGTTTCCAGCGACGAACCTTCGAACGTCTTCTGAATGCCGTCCGCGTTCTGCGAGAAGCGCATCAGTTCCGGGCACACGCCCAACACGTGATCGCGGAAGCAATGGCCGCTGCCGAGCAGCAGCATGGTTTCCTGCTTGAGATCGTCCGGATCGATCTTCGGACGGTTTTCCCACGCGTGACCCGACGGCATGGCGACGACGAACGGCTCGTCGTAGAACGCGCGCACCATCAGGCCGGTTTCGGGGAACGGCAGCGCCATGATCGCGACGTCGATTTCGCCCTGCTTCAGCAGTTCGATCAGCTTGAGCGTGTAGTTTTCCTGCAGCATCAGCGGCATCTGCGGAACAGACTTGATCATCTGCTTGACCAGCGTCGGCAGCAGATACGGCCCGATCGTGTAGATCACGCCCAGCCGCAGCGGACCGACCAGCGGATCCTTGCCCTGCTTGGCGATTTCCTTGATGGCGAGCGTCTGCTCGAGCACGCGCTGCGCCTGCGTGACGATCTGCTCGCCGATCGGCGTCACGCTGACTTCGCTCGTGCCGCGCTCGAAGATCTGCACGTTGAGTTCGTCTTCGAGCTTCTTGATTGCCACCGACAGCGTCGGCTGGCTGACGAAGCACGCCTCGGCGGCGCGGCCGAAATGCCTTTCGCGCGCGACGGCAACGATGTACTTCAGTTCAGTGAGCGTCATTGGGGGCCAATGAAATACATTGATTCGATAGGTTTGAGTTATACACCCGCGAGACGCCGTTCGACAACTTCGTCTAGAAAAGCATTGCGCCGGCGCTCAATTAGGGACCGACAAGCGCCCTTCAAGTTCACTAACTTCAGGCTTTCAGATACTGCTCGCGCACGCCCAGCCAGCGCGCCAGATGCGTGGCGACGGCGTCGGGGAACGACTTGAGCATGGCGTCGGCGGCTTCGCGGGCGGGTTCGATCAGCCAGCCGTCGTTTTCCAGACTGGCGAAACGCAGCATCGCCTTGCCCGACTGACGCGCGCCAAGAAACTCGCCGGGACCGCGAATTTCCAGATCGCGACGGGCGATTTCAAAACCATCGGTCGTTTCGCGCATCGTCTTGAGACGCTGGCGGGCGGTCTGCGACAGCGGATTCGCGTACATCAGCACGCACACGGACGCCGCGCTGCCGCGACCCACGCGTCCGCGCAACTGATGCAACTGCGCGAGGCCGAAGCGTTCCGCGTGCTCGATCACCATCAGCGACGCGTTCGGCACGTCGACGCCGACTTCGATCACCGTCGTCGCGACCAGCAATTGCACTTCGTTGCGCGCGAAGGCGTCCATCACGGCGGCTTTTTCGGCGGGCGCGAGCCGTCCGTGCACCAGTCCGACGCGCAATTCGGGCAGCGCGGCGGCGAGCGTTTCGTAGGTTTCGACCGCCGTCTGAAGCTGCAGCGTCTCGCTTTCCTCGATCAGTGGACACACCCAGTACACCTGACGCCCCGTCAGCGCCGCCTGACGCACGCGCGCGATGATCTCGTCGCGGCGGCCGTCGGAGACGACTTTGGTGAGAATCGGCGTGCGGCCGGGCGGCAGTTCGTCGATGGTCGATACGTCGAGGTCGGCGTAATAGGTCATCGCGAGCGTGCGCGGGATCGGCGTCGCGGACATCATCAGCTGATGCGGCTGGAAATCGGCACGGCCGTCCGCCGCGTTGAGCGCCTTGGCGCGCAGCGCGAGACGTTGCGCGACGCCGAAGCGATGTTGTTCATCGACGATCACGAGCCCGAGCCGCGCGAACTCTACTGCGTCCTGAATGATCGCGTGCGTGCCGATGACCAGATGCGCCGTGCCGAGCGCCGCCGCTTCCAGCGCCGCGCGCTTTTCTTTCGCCTTCAGACTGCCCGCGAGCCACGCGACCGATACGCCCAGCGGTTCCAGCCAGCCGCGCAGCTTGCGGGCGTGCTGTTCCGCGAGGATTTCGGTCGGCGCCATCAGCGCGGCCTGATAACCCGCGTCGATGGCCTGCGCCGCCGCCAGCGCCGCGACAATCGTCTTGCCGCTGCCGACATCGCCCTGCAATAGCCGCTGCATCGGATACGCAAGCGTCAGTTCGCCGCCGATTTCGGCGACCACGCGCTGCTGCGCGCCGGTCAGCGCGAACGGCAGCGTTTTCAGCAGACGCGTGACGAGCGAAGTGTCGTCATCGGCGGCGCGGCGCGGCATGGCGGGCGCGGCGCGCGTGCGGCGTTCCTCGTGCGCGCGCTTGAGCGACAATTGCTGCGCGAGCAATTCCTCGAACTTGATGCGCGTCCACGCCGGATGCGTGCCGTCGATCAGCGCGGTTTCGTCGGAATCCGCGCGCGGATGATGCAGCGTCCTGACGGCATCGAGCAGGCCGGGCACGTTCAGCGGCTTCAGATGCGCGTTCGCGATCGCTTCGGGCAGCAGTTCCGGCAGCGCGACGCGCGACAACGCGTTGTCGATCGCCTTGCGCAAATACGCCTGCGTGATGCCCGCCGTCGACGGATACACCGGCGTGAGCGCTTGCGGCAGCGGCGTGTCGTCATCGACGGGACGCACGGCCGGATGCACCATCTCCAGCCCGAAAAAGCCGCCGCGCACGTCGCCGCGCACGCGCAGACGCTTGCCGATGGCCATTTGCTGGACTTGCGAGCCGTAGAAGTTGAGGAAGCGCAGCGTCAGTTCGTCGCCGGCATCGTCGTGGAGTTTGACGAGCAGCTGCCGGCGCGGCCGATACGCGATTTCGTTGTCGAACACGACGCCTTCGGTCTGCGCGACATCGCCCGGAATCAGCTCGCCGACGGGCGTGAGCTGCGTTTCGTCCTCGTAGCGCATCGGCAGATGCAGCACCAGATCGATATCCGATTTGAGACCGAGCTTGGCGAGCTTGTCCGCCGTCTTGACGACGGTTTTCGGCTTGTCGTCGGCCTTCGCACGCTTGCGCGCGGGGGCGGCGGCGCGCGGCGCGTCGCCCGCCTCTTCGGCAAGCGGTTCGGTCGAAGCGGCAAGACGGCGGTCGGACAAGGGCATTGACTCTCTTCGCAAGTACAATATGGGGTTTGTTCGGCGCGCTTTTGCGTTCGTTCGTACCTCGATCACGCCATGTTCACGCTTTCCGATTTCGATTTTAATCTGCCGCCCGAGCTGATCGCGCAGAGTGCGCTCACCGAGCGCAGCGCGAGCCGTTTGCTCGAAGTGGACAACCGCGCCACGCCCGTCACGCTCACCGACCGGCACTTTTCCGATTTGCCTAATCTCGTCGATGCAGGCGATCTGCTCGTCTTCAACGATACCAAAGTCCTGAAGGCGCGGTTCTTCGGCCAGAAGGCCAGTGGCGGGAAGATCGAAGTGCTGATCGAACGGCTGACCGGCGCGACCACGGCGCTCGCGCAGATTCGCGCCAGCAAGAGCCCGCTGCAAGGCAGCACGATCCGCCTCGCCGACGCCTTCGACGTCACGGTAGGCGAGCGCGTCGAGCCGTTCTACACGCTGCATTTTCCGGCCGATTGCCTGACGCTGATCGAGCAATACGGGCGCTTGCCGCTGCCGCATTACATCGCGCACGACGCCGACGCCTACGACGAAACGCGCTACCAGACGGTCTATGCGGCCAATCCGGGCGCGGTCGCCGCGCCGACCGCCGGCCTGCATTTCGACGACGCGCTGTTCGCCCGGCTCGATGCGCGCGGCGTCGAGCGCGCCACGCTGACGCTGCACGTCGGCGCGGGCACGTTCCAGCCGGTGCGGGTGGAGAACATCGCCGAGCACAAGATGCATAGCGAGTGGTACGACCTGCCGCAATCGCTGGTCGATCGCATCGCGGCGGTGAAGGCGCGCGGCAATCGCGTGATCGCGGTCGGCACCACGTCGATGCGCGCGCTCGAAGCCGCCGCCCGCGATGCCGCCGACGCCGGCCGTCCGCTTGCCGCGACGCAGGCCGAAACGGACATCTTCATCACGCCGGGCTACGCGTTCCGCGTCGTCGACCGGCTGGTGACGAACTTCCACCTGCCAAAATCCACGCTGATGATGCTGGTCTCCGCCTTCGCCGGCATGGAGACGATTCGCGAGGCGTATCGGCACGCCATCGAGCAGCGCTATCGCTTTTTCAGCTATGGCGACGCGATGCTGCTGACGCGTCAGAGTTAGTTTTTCCCAACCTTTGCGCCGGACTTGAGATCCGGAGTTGGCGCTTCAGCGCCTTACTCCGGTCTCATGCAGTGTTTTAGGCATAGCTAGCGCGGTAGCGCTTACTATGCCTAAAACACTGCGCTCTCCGGTTGCAGGAGCATAAAAAGATGACCGCTGGTCAATTTACCCCGCCCGAGAACGGGCTCAAGTTCGAATTGCTGACGACCGACGGCCAGGCCCGGCGCGGCCGCCTCACGCTCAATCACGGCGTCGTTGAAACGCCGATCTTCATGCCGGTCGGCACCTACGGCACCGTCAAGGCAATCCAGCCGCGCGAGCTCGAGGAGATTCGCGCGCAGATCATCCTTGGCAACACGTTTCACCTGTGGCTGCGCCCCGGTCTCGAAGTGATCGGCGCGCACGGCGGCTTGCACAAGTTCATGGGCTGGAACCGGCCGATTCTCACCGATTCCGGCGGTTTTCAGGTATTTTCGCTGGGCGATCTTCGCAAGATCACCGAAGAAGGCGTCACGTTCGCGTCGCCGATCAATGGCGACAAGCTGTTCCTGTCGCCCGAAGTGTCGATGCAGATTCAGAAAGTGCTGAATTCGGACATCGTGATGCAGTTCGACGAATGCACGCCCTACGCGACCAACGGCATTCCGACCACGCACAAGGAAGCCGCCGATTCCATGCGCATGTCGATGCGCTGGGCCAAGCGCTCCATCGACGAGTTCGGCAGGCTCGGCAATCCGAACGCGCTGTTCGGCATCGTGCAGGGCGGGATGTTCGAAGACCTGCGCGACGAATCACTGGCGGGTCTGAGCGAGATCGGCTTCCATGGGCTGGCGATCGGCGGATTGTCGGTCGGCGAGCCGAAGGAAGACATGATGCGGGTGCTGAATCACATCGGCCCGAAGCTGCCCGCCGACAAGCCGCACTATCTGATGGGCGTCGGCACGCCGGAAGATCTCGTGAACGGCGTCGCGGCCGGCGTCGACATGTTCGATTGCGTGATGCCCACGCGCAACGCGCGCAACGGCTGGCTGTTCACGCGCTTCGGCGATCTGAAGATCAAGAACGCGTCGCACAAGAGCTCGATGAAGCCGCTCGACGAGTCCTGCACCTGCTATACGTGCCAGAACTTCACGCGCGGTTATCTGCATCATCTGCATCGCGTAGGCGAGATTCTGGGCGCGCAACTGAACACGATTCACAACCTGCACTATTACCTTCAGCTGATTGGCGAAGTACGGGAATCGATCGAAAATCACACATTCGAAGCGTTTCGCAAGACTTTCGCGAAAAACCGCGCGCGTGGCGTCGACTAAGGCTGCGTTGCAATAATTACAATTGCCTTTCTAATGCTTGCGCCGCATGCCGTCAAACGCCTGTAACGGCTTGATGGCAAAGCGCATTCCGGCCTTTGGCCGTAAGGTGCGAGTGGTAGAATGCCGGGCTAACTTCAAGTCAGTTCCCAGAAGCCTGTTTTTTAGAAGCACCGAAACGTAAACTCGGAGAGACCAACGTGTCGTTCATTTCCAATGCCTTTGCACAAGGCGCATCCGCGGGTGGCGCGGAATCCCAGCTGATGAGCTTCCTGCCGCTGATCCTCATGTTCGCGGTCCTGTACTTCATCATGATCCGTCCGCAGATGAAGCGTCAGAAGGAGCATCGCAACATGCTGTCCGCCATGGCCAAGGGCGATGAAGTCGTGACCAACGGCGGCATCGTCGGCAAGATCACCAAGGTGTCGGAAGCGTACGTCGGCGTCGAAATCGCCGAAGGCACGGAAATCACCATCCAGAAGGCATCCGTGACGACCATCCTCCCGAAGGGCACGATCAAGTCGCTGTAAGGCCAGAACCGTTCCATCGCGTCCGGCGCGGCCTCGCACACCGAGTCCGCGGCTTCCACCACCGGCTCCTCGCGCATAACGCCGGACGCACTCTCCCCCGCAGCCAACTATCCGTTCGGCCATCCCCATGAATCGTTATCCCCTCTGGAAGTATGTCGTGATGCTGGTGGCGCTCGTCATCGGCCTCGTGTACACGCTGCCCAATTTCTTCGGCGAAGCGCCTGCGGTGCAGGTGTCGAGCGGCAAGGCCACGGTCAAGCTCGACTCGACCACGCTCGCGAACGTCGAAAGCGCACTGTCTTCGAGCAACATCAAGGCCGACGAAGTCACTTTCGACAACTCGCAGACCAACGCGAACATCCGCGTGCGCCTGAAGGACACCGACACGCAATTGCGCGTGAAGGACCTGCTCACCAAATCGCTGAACAGCGACCCGACCGATCCGCAGTACATCGTCGCGCTGAATCTGCAGAGCGCCTCGCCCGGCTGGCTGACGGCGCTGCACGCGCTGCCGATGTACCTCGGTCTCGACCTGCGCGGCGGCGTGCACTTCCTGCTGCAAGTCGACATGGCCGGCGCGCTCAACAAGAAGCTCGACTCGGACGCGGCCGACGCGCGCACCTATCTGCGCGACCGCAATATCCGCGATGGCGGCGTGAATCGCGTCGCGCAGTCGGTGGTGGTGAACTTCTTCGATCAGGCCGCGGCGGACAACGCGCGCACCCTGCTCCAGACCGGCGTGTCCGAGTTGCAATGGGCGACGCGTCAGGGCGGCGACGGCTTCCAGGTCGTCGGCACGTTCACGGCGGCGGCGCAGAAGATCGTCGAGGACGGCGCGCTCAAGCAGAACATCACGACGCTGCATAACCGCGTCAACGAACTCGGCGTGGCCGAGCCGGTGATTCAGCAGCAAGGCTCCGACCGTATCGTGGTCGAACTGCCGGGCGTGCAGGACACGGCGAAGGCGAAGGACATCATCGGCCGCACGGCCACGCTCGAAGCGCGTCTCGCCGATCCGGTGAACACCTACATCGGCTCGAACGATGCAGTGCCTCCGGGCGACGAAGCGTTCAAGCAGGGCGACCGCCTCGTGCTCCTGCGCAAGCAGATCATCTTCACCGGCGACCGCATCATCGATGCATCGACCGGCTTCGACGATCATCAGCGTCCTTCGGTGAATATTCGCCTCGACTCGGCCGGCGGCCGCGCCATTGCGAGCGTGTCGCGCGACAACATCGGCAAGCCGATGGCGATGGTGCTGTTCGAAAAGGGCAAGGGCGAAGTGCTGACGGTGGCGAACATCCAGTCGGAACTGGGCGATCGCTTCCAGATCACCGGCCAGCCGTCCGCGCAAGCCGCGATCGATCTCGCGCTGCTGCTGCGCGCCGGTTCGCTGGCGGCGCCGATGGACATCATCGAAGAGCGCACGGTCGGACCGAGCCTCGGCGCGGACAACATCAAGAAGGGCTTCGATTCGGTGCAGTACGGTTTCGCCGCGATCGCCCTCTTCATGGTCGCGTACTACCTGCTGTTCGGCCTGTTCTCGATGATCTCGCTGTCGGTCAACCTGCTCTTGCTGGTCGCCGTGCTGTCGATGCTGCAGGCCACGCTGACGCTGCCGGGTATCGCCGCTATCGCGCTGGCGCTCGGTATGGCGATCGACGCGAACGTGCTGATCAACGAGCGTATCCGAGAGGAACTGCGTAACGGCGCGCCGCCGCAGACCGCGATTCAGGAAGGTTTCGCGCACGCGTGGGCGACCATTCTCGACTCGAACGTGACGACGCTTATCGCGGGTCTGGCGCTGCTGGCGTTCGGCTCGGGTCCGGTGCGCGGCTTCGCGGTCGTGCACTGTATCGGCATTCTGACGTCGATGTTCTCGGCGGTGTTCTTCTCGCGCGGGCTCGTCAACCTCTGGTACGGCGGCAAGAAGAAGCTGAAGAGCCTGGCGATCGGTCAGGTGTGGCGTCCCGATGGCGGCGATTCCGAAGCAGCGGCGGCGGCGTATCTGGCCGCACAACGCGGCGACGATTCGCCGGTCGATGAAATCGTCCAGACGGCCAAGGGCAAGAAGAAGGCCGTGGCCGCGCCGCGCGCACAGGCTCCGGCCAGCGCCGCGCCGGCACGCAGCGGCAAGCCGACCGTGCGCCGCCGTTCGGGCCCCGGCGTCGATCAACAGAAACCGGGCCAGTCGCACTGAGTCCCTGAGTCCCGGAGAGATAGAAAATGGAATTCTTCCGCATTCGCCGCGACTTGCCGTTCATGGAGCGCGCGTTGATTTTCAACGTGATTTCGCTCGTGACGTTCCTCGTCGCCGTGTTTTTCCTCGTGCATCGCGGGCTGCATCTGTCGGTGGAGTTCACCGGCGGGACGGTCGTCGAGGTGCAGTATCCGCAAGCCATTTCGCCCGAGCCGATTCGCGCGACCATGACCAAGCTCGGTTATGGCGATGCGCAGGTGCAGAACTTCGGTACCTCGCGTGACGTGCTGATTCGCCTGCCGCTGAAGCAAGGCCTCACCTCCGCGCAGCAGAGCGATCAGGTGATGACCGCGCTGAAGGCCGACAACGCGTCGGTCACCTTGCAGCGCGTGGAGTTCGTCGGTCCGCAGGTCGGCAAGGAGCTCGTGACGAACGGGCTGGCCGCGCTCGCGTGCGTGGTGATCGGCATCGTGATCTACCTGTCGTTCCGCTTCGAGTGGAAGTACGCGGTCGCGGGCATCATCGCGAACTTGCACGACGTGGTGATCATTCTCGGCTTCTTCGCGTTCTTCCAGTGGGAGTTCTCGCTCTCGGTGCTGGCGGCGATTCTCGCGGTGCTCGGCTATTCGGTGAACGAGTCGGTGGTTATCTTCGACCGAATTCGCGAAACCTTCCGCAAGCAGCGCAAGATGACCGTGAAGGAAGTGATCGACCACGCGATTACCTCGACGATGTCGCGAACCATCATCACCCACGGTTGTACGGAAATGATGGTGCTGTCGATGTTTTTCTTCGGCGGCCCGACGCTGCACTACTTCGCACTGGCCCTGACGGTCGGTATTCTGTTCGGTATCTATTCGTCGGTGTTCGTGGCGGCCGCGCTTGCGATGTGGTTCGGCGTGAAGCGCGAGGATCTCGTGAAGGACAAGAAGGACAAGTTCGATCCAAACGATCCGAATGCGGGAGCGCAGGTCTGAGACATTGCGCAACCTGCATTAAAAAAAGGGTTTCGCTGTGCCAAAGCTGAGCTCCGCAAAGCGGAACTCAGCTTTTTTTAGCCAAGGATTTCTCAGGCTGTTCTCATTGACCATCGTTCACATTCAGAAATAGGGTTCAATTTGTAGTTGAACAAGCACGCTGTTACACCAACTTTAAGCTTTGCCTTCTCAAGTCACATCGTCCATCGATAGTTCATTTTGATTAGTATTCTTACGTTATTTTTATGCGGCAAATCCTGCAACCCTCGCATGCCATCTGAAGCGAGATTACGATCCACGAAATAGCAATGCAAGAGTCCTATACGAATATAGCCATACTTACTGAAGCCAAGGACATTGGTTCACTGGTAGATGTGGTTAAGGCGGCAGCCGACTCCGACAAAACGTCGCTCGGCTTTCTACCGGCTTCTGTCTACCAAGAATATGCGAAGAAAGGCAATCTGTTCGTTGCTGTGATTGCTAACAAGTAGCCACAAGAATACGCAGGCCATTTATTGTTTGACCTCCGACAGCCGAGAGCGAAAATCATCCAAATTTTTGTTTACTCTCGTTTTCGTGGGACCGGCGTGGGAGCCAGACTAGTAGAAGAATTTAAAAAGCGTCTAAATGCCCTGCAGTATATTTCCATTGAGGCACGCGTCGCCGAGGACATGGCTGCGTCCAATGTATTTTGGGAAAGACAGAAATTCTACGTCCAGCGGATTGCCCCAGGCGGAAAACATCGCGGCAAGCGCGGCCTTATGATCGCTGTGCGTAGCCACGAGCTGGGAGCACCTCAACTATTCGGCACTAGCGGAATCACCTCAACAGATCCGTTCGGATTAGCCTTTAGTACTGCGGCAGAAAAACCAACGTTTTTGCTCGATCTCAACGTTCTATTCGATATTGGCCCTCGTCGGCAACGAAGAGGACACGTCATTAATTTATTTCGCGCAGAACGGATGGACGCATGCAACCTTGCGATCAGCTCGGAAATTTTGACGGAACTAAAAAGAACCTGCCCTCAAGGGAAAACCGATCCTATACAAGACTTCGTCTCCATTCTGCCAACCTATGCAGTTCCCGGTAACGAAGAGGCCGAGCGGTTGTTGAGCGATCTCGCGGCAAAAGTGTTCCCTACGCGAAGTCAGCTCGGTTCGTTGACCGCTAACGACAAATCGGACCTAAGACATCTTGTGACAGCAATTTCGCACAGGTTAGATGGATTGGTAACGAGCGACTCCTCGATCCTAAGCGCCGCATCCGAGCTCCTATCAGCGTATGGGCTCAATGTTATCTCGCCGACCGCGTTTTCTCTTGATGCATTCCTTCCGCTGGATGTTTTCGCAATTGGAAGCGAGTCCGATCGGATACTGACCATCAGTGATGTCATAGACCTTGATGTGAGCGAGATCAGAGAGCTGCTTTCCAAGCTTCAAGTCGAGAAATCTCAACAGCTCACGCAGTGGGCCACCGTTGACGGCCCCTTAAGCAACTGCAGACGCCATCTCGTCCGCCAAAATGGTGAACCTATTGGATATATGACATGGCATCAACCGGTTAGCAAGTCGAGCATCAGTGCCATGATGGCGGTAGATGAACGTTCGGCTGGATCGGTCGATTGCGTCCGCTTAATGTTAAGCAAGCTTGGAGAGCAAACCGCAAAAGATCAAGCGACGCTAGTGCGGTTAGGCTATCCAAGTTCGCAGTTTCTTGTAAAGAAGGAAGCAATCTCGCTCGGATTCGCGGACAACGCCAGTGCCGTATCGCAACTTCAAAAGATTGTCATCAAAGGGCTGGTCACCGCTGAAAACTGGCAAGCAACTCAGACATCTTTAATTCTCGCGAGCGGCGTTCGCCTCCCATCTGAAGTGCCAACTTTCAGAAACATCAACCAATATATTGAAATTTACACAGCGGACGGTAATCGAACTCACGTACCGCTCTTGAGGCTTGAGAGCATGATGGCTCCGGCATTGTTCTGCTTACCCGGTCGCTCCGGCATAATTACCCCTGTTCGGAGACAGTTCTCCGAACACTTGCTGCAGCACCTTCCTCAGGGGTCATTGCTCCCGCAGCCTCGTGTGCAGTTGTATCAGCAGAGGCACTACCTAAGCCACCCGAAGACTCTTTCCAAATTTACAGCAGGGAGTCTTATGTTTTTCTACGAGTCGCAAACACATGGCGGCCTCGGCGCCATCATCGCGGTCGGGCGGGTTGTGCGGTCCTATCACCAAGAACGCACGGCAATGGGGCACAAGGAGCTTGACCCATCCGTTTTTGAGCCGAACCAACTAGATGTTATTGGGAAAACAAGCGCGCACACGGTCACAGTTTTTGATAATCTGAATGTGCTTACAACGCCCGTTTTCGGCGGCACGCTTCGAGAATTCGGCTGCGGCGCTCCGGTCAAGCTTCTTAGCACTCAAACGATTGACAGTGAACAAGTAACAAGTAACAAGTGCGACGCGTGTCGCCGTCCGCCGGACGTAAATCGGCAACGTAGGGAATGGCAAAGCTCTTCTCTGCCTTGTCACATTCAACCACCAGAACATCGGAGCGTGAAGCCGTGACCTGCTGTACGACCAGCATTGCCTACCTGAACGTGCGCGACCGGTAACGGTCGGGTTCGAAGCTTCGGGGACAACGTACCCTCCTTATGGGCGACTCATCCGGGCGACCGGAAAGGAGCCGACACTGCCAGCAGCCGTGCGGTGT
>NZ_LFJJ01000144.1 GCF_001189365.1 Candidatus Burkholderia verschuerenii
TTCAGCTCAACGTCATGCCTCAACCTCTACTCGTGCGCTGCAGACCTGGCTGAGATGTGCGTTTACGTCTGCACCAGACTGCGTCGTTGGGTCCATTCCGGCAAATTCAATTTTGCAGGCCAGACTAAGTCGTGCCCGCGACGAAGGTCGCCGTGCGGCGCAGACGGCCGAGGATATCGCTGCGGAAAGTCGAGTGGTCCCAGACGCCCGCCAGCGCCAGCGGATGCAGGGTTTGCAGAAGCAGGGCGCTGATGCCGCCCGTCATCATCGATGGGAATCGGAGTGGACTTTCCAGCAGGCGGCGTCGGGACCGAACAGGCCGGGATCGCCGGGCGGCGAGGTGTAGTCGATCGTCGGACCGCTACCTCTCGTCAGATTGATGACGCTTTGCCCGATCGACGAGCGCACGCGTGTGACGAACGTCGCCTGATCGGACATAACTATTTGTCGTTGGCGTCCCACAGATCGCGGATCCGCCCCGCATCCGGCGCGGCAATGCCGAAGTGCCGGTAAGTCAGCATCGTCGCGACGCGACCGCGCGGCGTGCGCTGCAGAAAGCCCTGCTGGATGAGATATGGCTCAAGCACGTCTTCGATCGTGTCGCGTTCTTCGCCGATCGCCGCGGCCAGATTGTCCACGCCGACCGGGCCGCCATCGAACTTGTGCAGAATCGCTTCGAGCAGTTTGCGGTCCATCAGATCGAAGCCGACCGGATCGACGTCGAGCATCTTGAGCGCCTTGTCCGCGACTTCGGCGGTGATCATGCCGTCCGCTTTCACTTGCGCGTAATCGCGCACGCGACGCAGCAGCCGGTTCGCAATGCGCGGCGTGCCGCGCGAGCGCTTGGCGATTTCGAGCGCGCCTTCGTTGACGATATCCGCCTTCAACAGCGACGCGGACCGCGCGACGATGCGCGCCAGTTCGCTCGCGTTATAAAACTCCAGCCGCGACACGATGCCGAAGCGATCGCGCAGCGGATTCGTCAGCATGCCCGCGCGCGTCGTCGCGCCGACGAGCGTGAACGGCGGAAGGTCGAGCTTCACGCTGCGCGCGGCCGGACCTTCGCCGATCATGATGTCGATCTGATAATCCTCGAGCGCGGGATACAGAATTTCCTCGACGACCGGCGACAGCCGATGAATCTCGTCGATAAACAGCACGTCGTTGGCTTCGAGATTGGTGAGCAGCGCGGCGAGATCGCCCGCGCGCTCCAGTACCGGACCGGAAGTCTGCCGCAGATTCACGCCCATTTCGCGCGCGATGATATGCGCGAGCGTCGTCTTGCCGAGACCCGGCGGCCCGAACAGCAGCACGTGATCGAGCGCTTCCGACCGTTGCTTGGCCGCCTCGATGAAGATTTCGAGCTGGCCGCGCACCTTTTCCTGGCCGACGTATTCGTCGAGCTGACGCGGACGCAGCGCGCGCTCGAACGCTTCCTCGTTCGGCGAGACGGGCGTGGCCGCGATGATACGTTCGGCGGCGAGTTTGTCGGTTTCGATCATGGGTCGATTGTACAGCGAGCTTCTGTGCGATGAAGTTGGCCGAATGGCCTAGGCATCAGGCTTTCGACAAAGCCTTCAACGCCAACTTAATCCCCTCCGACACCCCCGTCCCCGCCGGCACATTCTTCACCGCCGCAAGCGCTTCCTTCTCCGAATACCCCAACGCCAGCAGCGCGTTGAGAATATCGGACGCATGATCCGACGCAGACACAGCCGACGCAGCCGCGCCCAGATCCGCACCGAGCTTGCCCTTCAGTTCGAGCAGCAGCCGCTCAGCCGTCTTCTTCCCGATCCCCGGCACGCGCGTCAAACGCGCCGCATCCTGCGTCGTCACCGTCTGCGACAGTTCGTGCACGCTCATGCCCGACAGCACCGCCAGCGCCATCCGCGCGCCGATGCCGCTGATCTTCAGCAATTCGCGGAACGTCGCGCGCTCCGGCGCCGTGAGAAAACCGTACAGCAGATGCGCGTCCTCACGCACGATCAACTGCGTCAGCAGCAGGACCTTCTCGCCGGTATTCGGCAGGTTGTAGAACGTGCTCATCGGCACGTCGATTTCATAGCCGACGCCGTTGCAATCGACGAGCAGATGCGGCGGATTTTTTTCCAGCAGAACGCCGGCGATGCGACCGATCATGTGTATTTACGAGTAAAAAGATTAGCCGATGAGACGACCGCGCCGCACGCGCAAGCCCTTCTTCGCAAGCGACGGCGCGATGCCGCCCAGCGTCTCGAGGCCCGATCCGCCGTGCGCGTGACAGATGGCCATGCCGAGCGCATCGGCGGCATCGGTGCTTGGCACGCCGGAGAGGCTCAACAGGCGCACGACCATCTGCTGCATCTGTTCCTTGGTCGCGCGGCCGTAGCCGACGACGGCCTGCTTCAACTGCAGCGCCGTATATTCCGCAACCGGCACGCCGCTCGCGACGAGCCCGCAAATGGCCGCGCCCCGCGCCTGCCCGAGCAGCAAGGTCGACTGCGGATTGACGTTGACGAAGACCTTTTCGATCGACGCCTGATCGGGATTATGCTGCGCGATCAGCGTCGAAATACCGCTGAAAATCGTGTTGAGACGCGAAGGCAGATCCGCGTCGGCCGTCTTGATGACGCCGCTCGTCACGTAATTGAGCGTCTGTCCGTGCTTGTCGATGATGCCGAAGCCGGTCACGCGCAAGCCGGGGTCGATGCCTAGGATTCTCATTCGTTCGCGATGCGGTCTTTCAAATTAAATTGGCCTGTCTGCGCTGATGAATGCGCAAACAGGCCAATCTTAAAGGAAAGCCGGCGGATTTCAGTGGCGGAAATGCCGCGTGCCGGTCAGAACCATCGCGATGTTGTGCTCGTCCGCCGCCGCGATCACTTCGTCGTCGCGCATGGAGCCGCCCGGCTGGATCACGCAGGTCGCGCCCGCGTTGACGACGACATCGAGACCGTCGCGGAACGGGAAGAACGCATCCGACGCCACGGCCGAGCCGTTCAGCGTCAAACCGGCGTTCTGCGCCTTGATGCCCGCGATACGCGCCGAATCCACGCGGCTCATCTGGCCCGCGCCGACGCCGAGCGTCATGCCGTTGCCGCAGAACACAATGGCGTTCGACTTCACGAACTTCGCCACGCGCCACGCGAACATCAGATCGTCCATTTCCTTCGGCGTCGGATGACGCTTCGTCACGACGCGCAGTTCATGCGGCTGCACGTTCTTCGAATCGAGCGATTGCACGAGCAGGCCGCCGCCGACGCGCTTCAGATCGAACGCGTTGTGGCCATCGCCGAGCGCGATTTCCAGCAGACGCACGTTCTGCTTCGCCGCGAACACGGCGCGCGCCGCCGCGCTGAAGGCGGGCGCGATCAGCACTTCGACGAACTGCTTGGCGACAGCCTGCGCTGCCGCTTCGTCCACTTCGCGATTGAACGCGATAATGCCGCCGAACGCGGAGGTCGGATCGGTCTGGAACGCCTTCGAATAGGCTTCGAGCGGGTCCGCGCCGACCGCCACGCCGCACGGATTCGCGTGCTTGATGATCACGCAGGCTGGTGCATCGAACGTCTTCACGCATTCCCACGCGGCGTCCGAATCGGCGATATTGTTGTACGACAGTTCCTTGCCCTGCAACTGCGCGTAGTTCGCGAGCGCGCCGGCGGGCGTCTTCAGATCGCGATAGAACGCCGCGCTCTGATGCGGATTCTCGCCGTAACGCAGGTCCTGCACCTTCTCGAACGCCATGTTGAACGTCGACGGATAGGTATTGCGGCTCGAATGCTTCAGTTCGTCGGTGAGGCTCGTCAGATAGTTCGTGATCGCGCCGTCGTATTGGGCGGTGTGCGCGTAGACCTTGGTCGCGAGGCGGAAATTCGTCGTGTAGCCGACCGAATTGCCGTTCGCGCGCATTTCGTCGAGGACGGTCGCGTAGTCGGCCGGATCGACGATCACGGTCACGTCGCGATGATTCTTCGCCGCCGAGCGCAGCATGGTCGGCCCGCCGATATCGATGTTCTCGATCGCGTCTTCCAGCGAGCACTCTTCCTTCGACACCGTCTGCACGAACGGATACAGATTCACGACCAGCAAATCGATGGTCGGAATATCGTGCTTTTCCAGCGCGGCCATATGTTCCGGCAGATCGCGGCGCGCGAGGATGCCGCCGTGAACCTTCGGATGCAGCGTCTTCACGCGGCCGTCGAGCATTTCCGGGAAGCCGGTGTAATCGGCGACTTCCGTGACGGGCAGGCTCGCGTCGGCGAGCAGTTTCGCCGTGCCGCTGGTCGAGAGGATCCTGACGCCGAGATCGGAGAGCGATTTGGCGAAATCGACGATGCCGGATTTGTCGGATACGGAGATGAGCGCTTGCTTGATCATGATGAACACTGAAACCGAAAAGGAGAACCAGGCCGGACCGAGCAAGGCGCCACGGTCCGATGAATCAAATCAATCCGTGCTGCTGAAGCTTCTTGCGCAAGGTGTTGCGGTTGATGCCGAGATAGTCGGCCGCGAGCGATTGATTACCGCCCGCCTGCGCCAGCACCACTTCGAGCAAGGGTTTTTCCACGCATGAAATCACCATGTCGTAGACATCGTGCGGGTTGGATCCGTCCAGATCCTGAAAGTAGCTGTCGAGGCTTTGGCGGACGCATTGTTCGATGTTATGTCTGCTCATGCGGTAATGAGTCGGTCTGTCGTGTTGTTGTTCTCGCCGCACGATTCCTCCCCGGACGCGTCGTCGATATCGGACTCGTTCGCCTCGTCCACATAGACGAGACGGTCCGACAACGCCTTTTGCGCGTCGAAGAATTCGTTCACTGCGAGCAATTGTTCTTTGGTCGTGTCGAGCGTATTCATCCGGTGCCGAAAGGTGTTGGCGCCGGAAAGGCCGCGAGTGTACCAGCCGATATGCTTGCGCGCTGTCCGAACGCCCGTGAATTCCCCATAAAAGGCGTAGTGGTCTTCCAGGTGTTCGTTCATCACCTGTTGGATCTCGTCGATGCGCGGCGCCGGCATGCGTTCGCCCGTCTTCAGAAAGTGCTCGATTTCACGAAACAGCCACGGACGCCCCTGCGCGGCGCGGCCGATCATGATGGCATCCGCGCCGGTCACATTGAGCACATGGCGCGCTTTTTCCGGCGTGGCGATGTCTCCGTTCGCCACCACGGGAATGCCGATCGACGCCTTCACGGCCGCGATGGTTTCGTATTCGGCGTCGCCTTTATACAGATCGGCGCGCGTGCGGCCGTGGACGGTAAGCATGGAAATGCCCGCTTCCTGCGCGATCCGCGCGATGGTGATCGCATTCTTGTTCTCGCGATTCCATCCCGTGCGGATCTTGAGCGTGACGGGCACCGCATCCGGCCCCACGCCGACCGCCTGCACCAAGGCTTCCAAGATGCGCGCGACCAGCGGTTCGTTCTGCAGCAGCGCCGAACCCGCGGCCACGTTGCACACCTTCTTGGCCGGGCAGCCCATATTGATATCGATGATCTGCGCGCCGTTCGCGACGTTATGACGCGCGGCATCGGCGAGCATCTGCGGGTCCGCGCCCGCGATCTGCACCGAAATCGGCTCGACTTCGCCCGCGTGGTTGGCGCGTCGCATGGTCTTCTCGCTCTTCCACAACTGCGCGTTCGACGCGACCATCTCCGACACCGCGTAACCCGCGCCCATGCGTTTGCAGAGCTGACGGAACGGCCGGTCGGTGACGCCTGCCATCGGGGCGACGAACAGGTTGTTGCGGAGGACGTGTGAACCGATGCTGGGCATGAAGGCAAAAGACCCGCTGGCGCCACGGCCGAAGCCGCGTCAGGCGGATGCAACATTTCTGAAGGGGAAACGCGTATTTTAGCGCGAACCGCGTGCTGAAATTAAGAGCAATCGCATGCAAGTCATTAAATCTTCTATGAAAGCACACGCGTTCATAAAGGATAAGTTCCTTGACTCAAAGCAGACGATTGCCCTCCCGACTTGCTAACGCCGCTGTCCGAACATCATCTGACGGGCAAGGGCGGTTTTTACCGGCGGCAAGAACTCGAGCGCGGTGAGCGCGAGACCGCGCATTGCCGCGAGCGGCGGAAAGTCGACGGTGAAGATGCGTGCGAGCGTATCGGTCGCGCCGATGGTCAGCCGCCGGTCCAGCGCGCGCCGTTGCGCGAAGTGCGCGAGCGCAAGCGGACGCGGGCCGTCGACGGACAGCGCGTCGGTGAGCGCGCGGGCATCGCGCAGGCCGAGATTGAGGCCTTGGCCCGCCACCGGATGCAGCGTCTGCGCCGCATTGCCAATGGCGACCGTGCGCCGGTCGATCAACGTGTGCAGCGCGGTCAGCCCGAGCGGAAACGCCGCCCGCCCGGCGATACGCGTGAAACTGCCCATGCGCGTGCCGAATGCATGACCCAGTTCGGCGAGGAACGCCTCGTCGCTCAAATCCATGCGACGCGCGGCCTCCTCGGGCGACGCGCACCACACGAGGGAATAATCCGCGTGGCGCTGACCGCCGCAGGGCAGCAGCGCGATCGGGCCTTCGCCGGTAAAGCGCTCCCACGCGACATTCGGATGCGGCGACGACACGCTCACCGTGCCGACGATGGCCGTCTGCCCGTAATCGCGCGAGCGCCGTTCGTCGGGTTGGGCGTCTTCGCCTGGCGAACTTTGCGGATTTTGCGAATACAGGCCGCCTTCCGCGTTGACTAGCACCTTGACGCGAACGGTTCGATCGCCGTCGGCGGAACGCAGCGGCAAGGTAACGCCGTCGCTGTCCTGCTCGGGCGCCGCCGTATTCGTCAGCCAGTCGACCTTGGTCGCGCGCACCGCATTCGCGAGCGCGCCGACTAGCGATCCGTAGCTCACCACATAGCCGAGTTCCGGCAGTTCATGTTCGTCGTGCTCGATCAGCGTGCGCCCGAAATGCCCGCGCTGCGACACATGGATGCGACGGATCGGCGTGGAATCGGCGGGAAAGCCGAGCTCTTGCAGCATCACGTGGCTGCCGTGCGACAGCGCGAGCGAGCGCGGATCGCTGGCGGCGGCGTCGGGCGTGCGCGCGTCGATCAGCGCGATCGACAGGCGCGAGGTCGCGCTGCGTTGCGCCAGCCAGCCCGCCAGCGCGAACCCGACCGGTCCCGCGCCGACGATCGCAACGTCGTAATCGAAGTGTTGCTCCGCGTTTTCGATATCGCTCATGATGTGTCCGGCGCTCAGTTTGATTCGCGCATCAGCGCTTCGATTTCGTCGGCATCGACGGGCACGTCGCGCGTGAGGAGTTCGCAGCCGCTCGCGGTCACGACGGCGTCGTCCTCGATGCGGATGCCGATGTCCCAATAGCGCTCCGGCACATCGTCGGCGGCGCGCACGTAAAGGCCTGGCTCGATAGTCAGCACGTTGCCCGCAACGAGCGTGCGCCACGGCCGCGCGCCCTGATCGTCGGGCGGGCCGTCGGCGTCGCGGTATTCGCCCACGTCGTGCACGTCCATGCCGAGCCAATGCCCCGTGCGATGCATATAGAAGCGCATGTAGGCGCGCTGCGCGATCACGTCGTCGACGCTTGCGAACTTCGCTTTGTCGAGGATGCCGGTATCGAGCAGGCCCTGCGACAGCACTTTCACCGCAGCCTGATGCGGCGCGTCGAAGCTGACGCCGGCGCGCGTGGCATCGACGGCGGCGTATTGCGCGGCCAGCACGATGTCGTAAAGCTCGCGCTGCGCCGGCGTGAAACGGCCGCTCACCGGAAAGGTGCGCGTGATGTCGGACGCGTAGCCATCGAGTTCGCAGGCCGCGTCGATCAAGATCAGGTCGCCTTCGCGCGCAATGGCGTTGCCCGCCGGATAGTGCAGCACGCACGCGTTCGCGCCCGCCGCGACGATCGAGCCGTATGCGGGCGCCTGCGCGCCGTGACGCCGGAACGTGTAGAGCAGTTCCGCTTCGATCTCGTATTCGCGCATGCCGGGACGGCACGCGCGCATGGCGCGTCGATGCGCTTCGGCGGAAATGGTCCCGGCGCGGCGCATGATCGCGAGTTCGTGATCGTCCTTGACGAGGCGCATCTCGTCGAGAATCGGCAGCAGATGCTTGGCTTCCATCGGCGCGCGCACGCCGCTGCGGCCTTGCGCGCGCACGGCGGCGAGCCAGCCGCGCACTTGCGCATCAACTTCGTCGGAGGTGCCGAGCGCGTAGTAGAGCGACGGCTGATCGGCGATCAGGCGCGGCATTTCGGTATCGAGCGAATCGATGGCGTAGGCGGCGTCGAAGCCGAACGCATCGCGCGCGGCCTCCGGCCCGAAGCGGAAACCTTCCCACGTCTCGCGTTCGACGTTCTTTTCGCGGCAGAACAATATGGACGCGGGCTCGCCGTCCGGCGCGCTGCCGTCGAGGACGAGCACGGCTTCCGGCTCGACGAATCCCGTGAGGTAATAGAAGTAACTGTCGTGACGGTAGGGATAGTCGGTGTCGCGATTGCGCATGACTTCCCGTGCGGTCGGCACGATGGCGATGCCTCCGCCGCGCTCACGCAGTGCCGCGAGTACGCGTTCGCGGCGGTTGCGATAGACGTCGACGGCGATCGGGCTGGTGAGGTCGGTGAGTGAGTTCATGCGCCGATTGTAGCGCCGGGCTCCGGACGGCGCGACTCGGCTAAACGGCATAGGCTTTTTGCACATCGCGACCTGCAATTTTGCCTATGCCGTTCGGACGAATGGTCCGCCGCGCGATCTCACCGCATACTGGTTTCGAAGGCGCTCATTCTGCCGGCTGATCGCCCGCCGGCCGATTGCGCACGCTGCCCGCGATCAGATCGAAGCGGAACAGACGGCATTTGAGCGCGCCGTTGAACAGCGGCGTCTTGGTCGATTCGCGCAGGCGCATCAGGCCCGGCAGCTTGCGGTCGGAAGTGAGCACGTAGGCGCGCCAGCCGGGGAAACGCTGCTTGAGCGCATTGCCGAGGGAGATAAAAAATTCCGTGTCGGCGGGGTCGGGCTGCGCGCGTTCGAAGGCCTCTTCGTCCTCGCGGCGGAAGCGTCCGGTGTCGCGAATTTCGCCGCGCGGGCCGCGTCTACGCACTTCGATCCGCTCGCCATACGGCGGATTGGCGATGAGAATGCCCGGAGCGTCGGTCGGCGGCGTCATGTTGCGCTCGTCGAGCTGCTTGAGCATCAGACGCGGAATGCCGGCGCGGTTCAGGTTCGCGCGCGCCTTTTCGAGCATGTCGCCCGAGATGTCGCTGCCGAAGATATTGAGATCCGGTTGCGCCGCGAACGCCGCGTTTCTGGCCTGGAACGCCGCTTCGCGGAGCTTTTGCCAGGTCATCGGCTGGAACGGCTTGAGCTTTTCGAAGCCGAAACGCCGCTCCATGCCCGGCGCGATATCGAGCGCCGTTTGCGCGGCTTCGGCGAGGAAGGTGCCGCTGCCGCACATCGGATCGAACAGCGGCGTGCCGGGCGTCCAGCCGGTGAGACGCAGAATGCCCGCGGCGAGATTTTCGCGCAGCGGCGCCGCGCCCTTGTCGAGCCGCCAGCCGCGCTTGAAGAGCGGTTCGCCGGAGGTGTCGAGATAGAGCGTGCACTCGTTCGCCGTCAGGAACGCGAACACGCGCACATCGGGCTGCGCGGTATCGATGCTCGGGCGCGCGCCGGCCACTTCGCGCAGACGGTCGCAGACGGCGTCCTTCACGCGCAACGTGGTGAATTCGAGGCTCTTGACCGGCGATTTGATCGCGGTGAGATCGACGCGCATGGTCTGGTTCGGCGTGAACCATTGCTTCCAGCGCTGGCGATGCGTGAGGTCGTAGATATCGTGCTCGTTGCGATACTGCCCTTGCGCGATCTTGAGCAGCACGCGGCTCGCGATACGCGAATGCAGATTCGCCGCCATGCCGGCGACCCAGCTACCGCGAAAATGCACGCCGCCGGGCACCTGTGCGCCGACGCTCAGCGCGCCGCTAGGAACCGGCGCGTTGTCGACGTGACGGTCTCCGATCTCGTCGAGCTCGGCGGCGAGCGGCGCTTCGAGACCGCGCGGGCATGGGGCGAACCAGTCGAGGAGAGGGGAGGACATGAGGTGCTTCGGGAACGTTTAAAGGCGGTATTGTACGCGGGGTGTTTGGCGGAAGCGTCGCTTCGTCCGCGGACGGCCAAAAAGAAAGCGCCGGCGCTCCATTGCTGGAACGCCGGCGCGCACCGTTTCGCTTGCCGTCGGGCGTCGGGCCTGGTTACTCCACCGCCTTCATCATCTCCTCCACCACCTTTTTCGCGTCGCCGAAAACCATCATCGTCTTGTCCATATAGAACAATTCGTTATCGAGCCCGGCGTAGCCTGCCGCCATCGAGCGCTTGTTCACGATGATGGTGCGCGCCTTGTACGCCTCGAGAATCGGCATCCCGGCGATGGGCGATTTCGGATCGGTCTTCGCCGCCGGATTCAGGACGTCGTTCGCGCCGAGCACGAGCACGAGCACGACGTCGGTCTGGCCGAATTCGCTGTTGATGTCCTCCATCTCCTGCACCATCTCGTAAGGGACTTCGGCCTCCGCCAGCAGCACGTTCATGTGGCCCGGCATGCGTTCCGCGACCGGGTGAATGGCGTATCGCCCGTCGATGCCTTTCTCCACCAGCTTGTCGGTCAGTTCCTTCAGCGCGTGCTGCGCACGGGCGACGGCCAGCCCTTAGCCCGGCACGATCACCACGCTTTCCGCGTTGCCGAGCATGAACGCGGCGTCGGCGGCGGAACCGGATTTGACGGGACGCTGCTCCTGCGCGCCGCCCACGGCCGCGCAGCCCGCCTCGCCGCCGAAGCCGCCGAGAATCACGTTGAAGAACGAGCGGTTCATCGCCTTGCACATGATGTACGACAGGATCGCGCCTGACGAGCCGACCAGCGACCCCGCGATGATCAGCATCGGATTGTTCAGCGAGAAGCCGATGCCCGCCGCCGCCCAGCCCGAATACGAGTTGAGCATCGACACGACCACCGGCATGTCCGCGCCGCCGATCGGGATGATGATCAGCACGCCCAGCGCGAACGCGATGACCGTCATGATGATGAACGGCAGCCACGACTCCGTGAGCATGAAGATCACGCCGAAGCCGATCATCGCGATGGCGAGCAGCAGGTTGATCAGATGCTGTCCGGCATACGTGACCGGCGCGCCCTGAAACAGCCGGAACTTATATTTGCCCGACAGCTTGCCGAAGGCGATCACCGAGCCGGAAAACGTGATCGCGCCGACGAAGGTGCCGATGAACAACTCCACGCGATTGCCATACGGAATCGGCTCGCCGGGCGCGGCCAACCCGAACGCGGACGGTTCCGCCACCACGCCGTACGCGATACACACCGCCGCGAGACCGATCAGCGAGTGCATGGCGACGAGTTCGGGCATCTTCGTCATTTCGACGCGCGCCGCGATATACGCGCCCGCGCCGCCGCCGACGATCAGCGCCACGAACAGCAGCGACAATCCGAGCGACAGGTTCGAGCCGAGATACGACGCCTGCTTCACGATCAGCGCGAGCGTGGTGAGAATGGCGATCGCCATGCCCGCCATCCCGAACGTATTGCCGATGCGCGCGGTCTTCGGATTGGACAGGCCCTTCAGCGCCTGAATGAAGCACACCGAAGCGACCAGATACAAAAGAGTGACGACGTTCATGCTCATTTACGCGCCCTCCTTGTGAGCGATCTTCTTCGTCGGCTCCTTCTTCTTGAACATCTCCAGCATTCGCCGGGTGACGAGAAAGCCGCCGAACACGTTCACCGCCGCGAGCAGCACCGCGAGCGTGCCGAAGAATTTGCCCGCGACGCCGACCGTCAGCCCGACGGCAAGCATCGCGCCGACGATGACGATGGCCGAGATCGCGTTGGTCACGGCCATCAGCGGCGTGTGCAGCGCGGGCGTGACGTTCCATACGACGTGGTAGCCGACATAAATGGCCAGCACGAAGATGATGAGGTTGATCACCGTGTGATTGATGACGTCCATGTTCGTCTCCGTATGGTCAGGCGGTGGCTCGCGCGACTTGCCCGTCGCGGCACTGGAGCGTGGCCGCGACGATATCGTCGGCGAGGTCGATGTTGAGCGTGCCTTCCTTGGTCAGGATCAGCTTGAGAAAGTCGAGCAGATTGCGGGCGTAGAGCGCGGAGGCGTCGGCGCCGACCATCGAGGCGAGATTCGTGTGGCCGACGATATGCACGCCGTGCTTCATCACCACCTGATCGGTTTCGGTCAGCGGGCAGTTGCCGCCGCGCTTGCCTTCGAACTCCGGGCCGCGACCGGCGGCAAGATCGACGATCACCGAACCCGGCTTCATGTGCTTGACGGTTTCGACGGACAGCAGCGTGGGCGCGGGACGGCCCGGAATCAGCGCGGTCGAGATGACGATATCCGCCGCCTTCGCGCGTTCGTGGACCTGCGCCGATTGGCGCGCGAGCCAGCTCGGCGGCATCGGGCGCGCGTAGCCGCCGACGCCTTCGGCCGCTTCGCGTTCCTCATCGGTTTCGAACGGCACGTCGACGAACTTCGCGCCCAGCGATTCGATCTGCTCCTTGACCGCCGGCCGCACGTCGGACGCCTCGACCACCGCGCCCAGCCGCTTGGCGGTGGCGATCGCCTGCAGGCCCGCGACGCCCGCGCCGAGCATGAGCACGCGCGCGGCCTTGACGGTGCCGGCGGCGGTCATCAGCATCGGCATGAAACGCTGGTAGTACTGACAGGCCATCAGCACGGCCTTATATCCGGCGATGTTCGCCTGCGACAACAGCACGTCGGTCGAGGCTCTGCGCGCGCGTGGTGCGCGGCGCGGCTTCGAGCGCGAAGGCGGTGACGTTGGCGGCCGCGAGCCGCGCGGTGTTGTCGGCGTTGAAAGGATCGAGCATGCCGATGAGCACGGCGCCCGGTTGGATCATGGCCAGTTCACTCTCGGTCGGCGACTGCACCTTGAGCACGGTTTCCGCGCCGAATGCCGTGGGTGCATCGACGAGATCCGCGCCCGCTTGCGCGAAGGCATCGTCGATATAGCTGGCGGCCAGGCCCGCGCCGCTCTGCACCGACAGCCGATGCCCCTGCGTAACGAGCTTCTTGACCGTTTCGGGCGTGGCGGCGACGCGCGCCTCACCCGCCCGCGTTTCAGCAGGCACTCCGATATGCATCTTGAATCCTCCTGTCTTGGTCGCCTTCGCGCCCGGGGCGGGATGCGGCGAAGGCCTAAGGCTGAGTTTTATTTCAAATGCGTGAACCGACGGCTCTTTCCACTGTAACCGAAGAATTCACGCGCCAGAATCGATCCGGACCCTTGTTCACAGCCTTTGCCACATCCGCGATTTCCCTGAGTGTCACTGGCGCGAATCGGGCGCTGACGGTAAAATATCGGACCATGAAATCAGATACTTGGGCCCCCACGTAACGGTGGCTGCCATCATCGAGCGCGACGGGCGCTTTCTCGTCATCGAAGAACACACATCGGCCGAATTGCGTATCAACCAGCCGGCCGGTCATCTCGAAGCAGGCGAAACGCTGGTCGAGGCCGTGATCCGCGAAACCCTGGAGGAAACGGCGCACACGTTCGAGCCGGAAGCGCTGGTCGGCGCGTATATGACGCATTTCCAACGTCCGACAGGCGATGTCACGTATCTGCGCTTCACGTTTTGCGGCAGGGCCGGCGAAAAGATCGCCGGGCGCGCGCTGGACGACGGCATCGTGCGCGCGATGTGGCTCACGGCGGACGAACTGCGTGCGTCGGCGGAGCGGCATCGAACGCCGATCGTGCTGACGTGTATCGAGGACTATCTTGCCGGGCGGCGCATGCCGCTCGATTTTATTCACACGCACTCGGTCGCGCTGGCGGTGCGGTAAGCCTCGTGCGGTAATCCTATGAGCAAGCAAAAAGTAGTGGTGGGCATGTCGGGCGGCGTGGATTCGTCGGTCACGGCATGGCTTTTGAAGGAGCAGGGCTACGACGTGGTCGGCTTCTTCATGAAGAACTGGGAAGACGACGACGGCGAATACTGCTCGACGCGTCAGGACTGGATCGACGTGGTGTCGGTCGCGGATCTGATCGGCATCGACGTGGAAGCCGTGAATTTCGCCGCCGAATACAAGGATCGCGTGTTCGCGGAGTTTCTGCGCGAGTACTCGGCCGGCCGCACGCCGAATCCGGACGTGCTGTGCAACGCCGAAATCAAGTTCAAGGCCTTTCTCGATCACGCGATGTCGCTGGGCGCGGAAACCATCGCGACCGGCCACTATGCGCGCGTGCGCGAGCAGGACGGCCTGTTCCAGCTGCTGAAGGCCGCCGATTCGACCAAGGATCAGTCGTACTTCCTGCATCGGCTGAATCAGGCACAACTGTCGAAGACGCTGTTTCCGCTTGGCGAGATCCCGAAGACCCAGGTGCGCGAAATCGCCTCGCAGATCGGTTTGCCGAACGCGAAGAAGAAGGATTCGACCGGCATCTGCTTTATCGGCGAACGGCCGTTCCGCGAGTTTCTGAACCGCTATCTGCCGACCAAGCCCGGCCCGATGAAAACGCCCGATGGCCGCGTCGTCGGCGAGCATATCGGGCTGGCGTTCTATACATTCGGCCAGCGCAAGGGTATCGGCATCGGCGGGGCGAAGGACGGCAGCGGCGAGCCGTGGTTCGTCGCCGGCAAGGACATGGCGAGCAATACGCTGTACGTCGTGCAGGGACACGATCATCCGTGGCTGCTGTCGCACACGCTGGTCGCGGGCAATACCAGCTGGGTGGCGGGCTTCGCGCCCGAGGCGGGCGCGGCGTGCGGCGCGAAGACGCGTTATCGCCAGCAGGATGCCGCCTGCACCTTCGGGCGTGCCGACGTTGGCCGCTTCGAACTGCGTTTCGACGACGCCCAATGGGCCGTCACGCCGGGCCAGTCGGCCGTGCTGTATCAGGGCGATGTATGTCTGGGCGGCGGCATCATCGAGCAGGCGGCGGCGCAGACCGCGCGCGAGGAAGCGCTGGCCGCGCCGCAGGTCGCCGTGCGCTGATCGCTCGGTCGCTTTGCTCGTTCCGCAAAACCGCAAAACCCCGGCTCGTTCCGGGTTTTTCTTGTGCGCCCAGCATGGGCGCACTCTTGCGGATGCAAGTCCCGCCGCAAGTTGACCACAGCGAGCGAAGTGAAGCGCAACTGCGGAAGGGCGACCGACCGTGGGGAGGAAGCGTGGAGCGAAACTGCGGGCCGATGAACAAGAACCGGATAGAAGGCGCTG
>NZ_LFJJ01000014.1 GCF_001189365.1 Candidatus Burkholderia verschuerenii
CGCTTCTTTAAGCGTATCAAGCATTTTCGTCGCGTCGCCCTCGATATGACAAACTCGCCCACAGCTACCTCACCTTTGTCTCCATCGTGTCTACCTTCGGGCCGCTCTTAAATGTGAACAGGACCTAGTGCGCGCGATGTTTTCGTCGCCGGTTTTCGGCGCGCTCACGAACGCCGCAAACGACTTGTCCGCCAGCGCGATCTGCTTGCGCGCGTGCTGCACGATATCGACCGGCTCGGTGCCGCCGCGCACCATGCGCGTTCCCGCGCGCGACAGATTGATGCGCGCGTCCATCAGATGCTGAGTGGTCTCGTTGACCGCGTTGACCTGCTTGAGCGCGATGTCCGACAAGCTGCCGACATCGTCGTGCGTGCGCGAGAGCGACCAGAAGCCCAATCCTTCGGTCACCAGCTGAAAGACACAAAACACCGCCAGAACAACCATCAAACCCGTTGCAACCTTGATCTTTCCGAACATCCCTGCACCGCGCCTTTCGAAAGAGCCGCTTGTGGCGGCGATGTCGGGGTTTACGGCAATTCAGGCGCCAAACTTGAATCGTTTGCCCGGCCGTTTGTCTACGCGAGAGACGCGGCGGACGGGCGCGCGCGTCTTGTGGAAACGCACCATTGCACAATTTTTGCTCGACTACCTTGCAGTGGGCGCAACCCCTTCCTCCTGTGTTTGCAGGACGGCACCGAACCCACCCAAGGAGTCGAATGGCCGAAATTGTCGATATCGCGCGCGGTGCACTGAATGCGCAACCGTTCAGCGCCTTTCTAGGAACCAAGCTGATGCAGGTCGATTCAGCGAGTCTCACGCTCTGTCTGCCGATCAGGGACGAGCTGAGGCAACAACACGGTTTCGTGCACGGCGGCGTGGTGAGTTACCTCGTCGACAACGCGCTCACCTTCGCGGGCGCGCTGCGGCTCGGGCCGAAGGTGGTCACGGGCGAGTACAAGATCAACTATCTGCGTCCGGCCGTGTCCGGCACGCTGATGGCGCGGGCGCGCGTCGTGCACTCCGGCCTCACGCAGGCGACTTGCCAGTGCGACGTCTTCGTCACCGATGGCGGCGCGGAAAGGCTCGTCGCGGTCGCGCAGGGCACGATCACGCGCATCGGCGAAAACGTCTCCGCCGAACCCGTGATTCACGCCTGAACTTTTTCATCCCGTCCTCCAAAGCAAGAAACCTCGCCGCGGCGAGGTTTCTTGTTGTCGATGCATACGTCGCGATTATTTCGCCGCGACGGTCTTCTGCGTCTGCTCGCCGAGACCCTGAATGCCGAGCTTCATCGTCTGACCGGCCTTCAGATACACCGCTTCCGGCTTCACGCCCATGCCGACGCCCGGCGGCGTGCCCGTCGAAATGACGTCGCCCGGTTGCAGGCTCATCACCTTCGACAGATACGCGACCAGTTGCGCGACCGTAAAGACCATCGTCTTCGTGTTGCCGTTCTGATAGCGCTTGCCGTCGACTTCGAGCCACAGATCGAGCTTCTGCGGATCGGCGACTTCATCCTTCGTGACGACCCACGGGCCGATCGGGCCGAAGGTGTCGAAGCCCTTGCCCTTGTCCCATTGCGTGCCGTGTTCGAGCTGCCATTCGCGCTCGGAGACGTCGTTGATCACGCAGTAGCCGGCGACGTAATCGAGCGCGTTGGCTTCGTCGACGTACTTCGCTTCCTTGCCGATGACCACGCCGAGTTCGACTTCCCAATCGGTCTTGACGGAGTTGCGCGGGATTTCGACGTCGTCGTTCGGACCGCAGATGGCGCTGGTCCACTTGTTGAAAATAACCGGCTCGGTCGGCACCGGCAGATTCGATTCGGCAGCGTGATCCGCGTAATTCAGGCCGATACACACGAGCTTGCCGATGCGTCCCACGCACGGCCCGATACGCGGATTGCCGTCCACGACCGGCAGCGACGCGATATCGGCGGCGCGCAGCTTGGCCAGGCCCGCTTCGGTCAGCGTCGCGCCGGTGATGTCGTCCACGATCTTCGACAGATCGCGAATCTTGCCCTCGGCGTCCAGCAGACCCGGTTTTTCCTGACCCTTCGGGCCGTAACGAAGCAGCTTCATCTGATTGATTCCTCTTTGTTGCGTGATGTTGAAAGAGTCGACGGCCGGCTTAATTCGACCAGCCGCCGTCGATGACATGAATCTGACCCGTCGTGAACGACGATTCGTCCGAGCCGAGATACAGCGCCAACGCGGCGATTTCCTCGGCGCGGCCGACGCGGCCCATCGGCTGACGCGCGACGAACGCCGCCTGCACCTGATCGACGCTCGCGCCCTGCGCTTTCGCCTGCTCGGCGATGCGCTCCTTGAGCGACGGCGACTCCACCGTGCCAGGACAAATCGCGTTGCAGCGGATGCCGCGCGTCACGAAATCGGCGGCGACCGCCTTGGTCAGCCCGATCACGGCCGCCTTCGACGCGCCGTACACGAAGCGATTCGGCACGCCCTTCACGCTCGACGCCGCCGACGACATGTTGATGATCGAGCCGCCGCCCTTTTCCAGCATCTTCGGCAGGAACGCGCGGATCGTCCGGTACATGGCTTTCGCGTTCAGATTGAAGGCGAAGTCCCAGTCGTCCCCGGTCGCTTCGAGAATGGAACCGGCGTGCACGAATCCCGCGCAGTTGAACAGGATGTCGATGGAACCGATTTCCTTCGCGAGCGCGTCGATCGCCTGCGCGTCGAGCACATCGAGCTGGCGCGCCTCGAACGGCTTGCCTTCGAGCGCTTCGATGCGAATATCGGTGGCGATCACGCGCGCGCCCTGCGCGGCGAACAGTTCGGCCGTCGCGAACCCGATGCCCTGTCCCGCCGCCGTGATCAGCGCCGTCTTGCCTGCCAGTCTTTGTACCATCTACGACTCCCTTCGAAGTTATTTTTGAGACATGCCGGGTATTCGACGCGATGTGTCGTCATTCACAGGCAATAGAACGCACGGGCGTTCTCGCCGAAAATCGCGTCTTGTTCGGCTTTTTCGAGATGAGAGGTCAGACGCCGCGCGGCGTCGTGCCACGCAGTGTAACTGCCGTTCATTTCGAGGACCGGCCAATCGCTGCCCCACATGAGACGCTCGTATCCGAATTGTTCGAGAAGATGCGCGACGTAGGGTTGGAGCGTTTCGTCGGTCCAGCCGGGATTCGATTCCGTCGCCAAACCGGAAAGTTTGCAAAAGAGTCCTTGCGGCAACGCGGCCAATTGCGCGATGCCATCCGCCCACGGTTGCCAGGCGATGTCGCGGCGATCGCGAATCTGCGGCTTCGCACCGTGATCGACGACGATCCTGAGCTTCGAATAACGCTCCGCGAACTTGATCAGCGAAGGCACATGCCGCGCGAAGATCAACGCGTCGAACGCGATATCGAGATCGATCAAGCGCTCGATCGCTTTCGGCGACGGCGCGTGTTCGATCCAGGTGTCGTCGGGCAAGTCCTGCAGCATCGGACGCACGGCCTTGAACTTCGGTTCGCGCACGAATTCGTCGATGATCGCGGGCGCATCGGCGGAATGCAGCGGCGCCCAGCCGACCACGCCGGCGATCGAATCCTCGCTGCGCGCGAGATCGAGCAGATAGCGCGTTTCCGCGATCGTCGGCGCGGCCTGCACGACGACCGGCCGCTCGATGTTCGCGGACTTACGCAACGGCGCGAGATCGTCGGGACCGAATACGCGATACAGCAGCGCAAGATCCGGCGTCAGCCAGCCATAATCGCCGCGCTTCGGATCCCAGTAATGCTGATGCGCGTCGATGTTCATTGCGGCACCGGCGCGTCGGCATGCAGCAGACCTTCCGCGCGCAACGCGTCCCACAGCGCGGACGGAATCGGCGTCGCGAATGCCGCCGCGTTCTGCCGCACTTCCTCGGGCGTGCGCGCGCCCATCAGTACGGTCGCCACGACTTTATGCGCATAAGGAAACTGGATGGCCGCCGCCGACAACGCCACGCCGAACTCATGGCACACGCGCTCCAGCTTGCCGACACGTTCGACGATATCTTTCGGCGCGTCGCCGTAGTTGAACTTGAGATCGCCGTGCGCCTTGGCATCGAGACCGCGCGCGAGAATGCCGGAATTGAAGACGCCGCCAAGCAGAATGCTGACGCCGCGCTTCTCGCATTCGGGCAGGAGATCGTCGAGCGTGTTCTGTTCGAGCAAGGTATAGCGGCCGGCGAGCAACGCGCAGTCGATATCGAAGTCCGCCATCATGTCGAGCACGGCCGCGCCTTCGTTCACGCCGAGACCGACCGCCTTCACGCCGCGCGTTCTTTTCAGTTCGTCGAGCGCGCGAAAACCGCCGTCGTCGGTCAGTTGCCGCCAGTAATGCGCGTTCTTTTCGCCGTGCGTGACGCGGCCGATATCGTGGATCAGCACGACGTCGATCTGCTTCATGCCGAGGCGCATCTGACTATCTTCGAACGAGCGGATGATGCCGTCGTAGCTGTAGTCGTAAATCGCCTGAAACGGAAGCGGCACGGCCCAGCCTTCGCTGCCGTCGTCGAGCGTGGTGCGCGGCACGAAGCGGCGGCCGACTTTGGTCGACAGCACGAATTCGTCGCGCGGATGGCAACGCAGCGCATCGCCCAGCCGATGTTCCGCTTTCGTGTGACCGTAATGCGGCGCGGTATCGAAAAAACGCATGCCGGCTTGCCACGCGGCGTCGACGGTGGCGCGGGCTTCGTCTTCCGTGAGTTCGTGGTACAGGTCGCCGAGCGGCGCCGTGCCGAGCGACAACGCGGTCACTTCCAGCGCCGTGCGGCCGATCTTGCGTCGGCGCGTCGCGGCGGATGCGTCTCCCTGCATGTCTCCAGTCATGAGCAACCCTCAATACGTTTGATGTGAAACGCTCACCACGGTGCGAGACGAAACAGTAACGCGTCCGATGCCGCCGGGCAAACGCCAGGCCAGGTTGTCCAAAGGGTTGCGCGTCGCGCGCAGTGTCGGCGGTTCCGGGCGACGCGTTAGAATGGCGGCCCTCTCAAAATGGCGGATGGCATCCGATGCCCGCCGCCGCGTTCAACCACGTATTTTCGATGGCAAAACTCCTTTCCGATTCCGAATTCCTGCGTTTTTCCGAACTCCAGCAAAAACAGGCGAACTTCACCATCGCCGCCGACGAAGCGGACGAATTGCGCGATATCGTCGCGCGCGCCCAGAAAACCCGCGACGATCGCGCCGCCGCGATGCAGGCGATCGAAACCTACATCGCTCAGTTCGATATCGGACCGGACGAACTGTTCTCGCCCGAGCAAATCGGCGACGCGGCACGCACGTACGGTCTGATTCCGGCCGCGAAGAAGGAACGCGCGCTGCCGCCGCAATTGACGCATAACGGCAAGCCGTATCAATGGACCTCGCGCGCGTTGCCCGACGATATTCGCGTGCCGCTGTTCGACGCGTTCGCATCCGGACAATCTGTGAAGTCCTTCATCGCGACGCCGAAGGACGCGACGCGTTGCGCGTTGACAATAGCGCGACTGGAAAAGGAAACCGGCACTTCGTATGCCGAAGCATTGCTCGAGGAACTGTCGATCTCGCGCGCGCAAGTCGACAACGCGCTCGCGAAAATCGCCGCGTAAGCGCGCATGTTATTTGATGTTCTTGGGTTGCGGCGTTTCACATAGCCGCATCCTGAATCCGACGACGCCGGGATCGTCCGTGCGCGTCGTCTCGAAGCCGGCATTGCGCGCTAGCGCGATCATGCCGGCATTTTCCCGCAGCGCTTCGCCGACCATCCATCGCGTGCCGCGCCGTTTCGCATAGTCGATGATGCGTCGAAGCAGCAGCGAACCCAGCCCCTGCCCTTTCATATCCGATCGCGCGGCGACGGCGAATTCCGCGCTTTCGTTGTCCGGATCGGCGATCGCGCGCGCGACGCCCACGGTCTCGGGCGTGCCGTCGATGCCGATACGCGTCACGATCAACGCCATCTCGCGGTCGTAATCGATTTGCGTCATTCGCGCGAGTTGCGAGTGATCGAAACTGCGCACGGCGCCAAAGAAGCGCAATCGCAAATCTTCCGCCGTGTTCGCGGCGACGAACGCGCGATGCGCTTCTTCATCTTCGGGACGAATCGGTCGAACGGTAATGTGCATGCCGCGCCAGTCGAGCGTCTCTTCCATCCAGCGCGGATACGGCACGATCGCAAGCGGCTTGCGATGCGCGCCGAGCGTGAGTTGCGGTTCGTAGACGGTGACCGAATCGCTCGTGACGCGCAATATCAAACGCAACGCGACGATTTCTTCGATGTAGCAAACGAGTTGCGATAGCGCGGTTAGCGCGTTGAGCAGAATCTCGGCGGGCAGTTCGCGCGATCGCGGCGAGCGCATAACGAGATCGCGCGCGAGCGTCGGATTGAGCGGCGGCAACGCGAACTCATGCAACGCATCGGCGAGTCCGAGCGCGCCTTCCGTCTTAAACTCGAACGCGGGCCCGAATATGCGATGGTTGAGCAGACGCGTTTGAATCTCGATGGCCTCGCTGGTCAGCGCGTCGGCCGGGCCCGGCTTCACCGCAATGCCGAATCGATGCAATACGCGCGCGGCGCGCTCGCCGTTCAATTCGGCGATGCCGATTTCCAGTGCTTCGCGAATCTCGTGCTGCGCGGCATCGATGTCTTTCGGCACATCGGCGGGCAGACCGTCGGGCGTCTGCATCAACAGTTCTCTGCCCTGCCGAAAATCGACGAGACGCGCGAAACCGCGTGCCAGCCGATGCGGTGTCGTATGCACGGGGATGCCGTTCGCGTGCAATTCGTCGCGCGTCGCCGAATCGACGCAGCCGAAAAAGCACGCCAACAAGCCGCGATAGGCGAGCCGCCGTTCCGCGATCAGCGTTCGCGCGACATCCGCGACCGGCGCGCTGTGAGTCGGCGCATGCACGATGAACACCGTGCCGGTTTCGCGATGCGGTGCGAGCGCCTGCAACGCGGCGCCGAAATCGGCGGGCGATGCGGCGTCGCCCAACAAAAGCGGATTGCCGGGCTCGGCGCGCGGCAAGGCGGCGGCCACTGCATCGCGCGCGGTTGCGGGCCACGGCGCGAGTTCATCGCCTGCTGCAGCGAAGGCGTCGCGCGCGAGCGCCGCCACGCCGCGATCGCTGGTGACGACCGTGGCAACATTACTTGCCGCGACCCGGCCGATGCCGAGCGTTTCGATTTCGTCGAGCAGATCGTCGAGCGAGTCGACGCGCACGAGTCCCGCGCGTCGAAAAGCGGCGCCATACAGTCGATCGAAGGGGTCGTCGCGTCCCGTGCGCAATACCAGAACCGGCTTGTTGCGGGCGGCCGCACGCGCCGCCGACATGAACTTGCGCGCAGCTTGAATCGTTTCGACCGCGAGGAGGATGGCGCGCGTCGATCCGTCGCTCGCGAGGAAATCGAGGATGTCGCCTGAATCGATGTCGGCCTCGTCGCCGAGCGCAACGATGCGCGAAAAGCCTAGCCCCCGTGCGCGCGCCCAACCGAGCACGCCGTTGGTCAGCGCATTGGAGCCCGACACCCACGCGACGCCTCCTGCTTTGACGTCGCACGCCGGCGCGCCAAGACATGCGCCGATCGCCGGCGTAACGATGCCCAAACTCGTCGGCCCGACGATGCGCACAAGATGCGGACGCGCGGCGGCCAGAGTGCGGGCAGTCCAGTCTTCGGGCACATGAGCGCCGTGGCTTCTCGCGGTGCCGACGATCACTACCGCCTTCGTGCTGCGCTTACCCAGCCGCTCGACAAGTTGCGGCCAGGTATCCGGTTTGGTGCAAAGTACGGCGACGCTTGGCGCGTCGGGAAGATCGTCGACGTGACGGAAGACAGGCTGACCGTTCAACTCGACATGCTTCGGGTTCACGGGCCAGACCGGTCCGCGAAATCCGGCTTGCACGGCGCGCTCCCAGACCATCGCGCCGATGCTTCCCGCTCTCGACGACGCGCCCACGACCGCAATCGACTTGGGCGAAAACAGGATGTCCAGATTTCGAACGGTCATGGCGGCTCCATCCGGCGCAGCGACATTGAGGGCAGCGCTTAGGATAGGCGATTTCGGTGGAGTGCCCGTGGCAAGCGCACAGCAATCAGGCGTGGCGACTTTATGCGCATAAAGCCTAGGCCGAATGGCCGATCTGTGATTCTTTGCCGTTTTTTAACTGGAAAATTTTTGAACGCAATGTAGAATTCAAAAGCCTTCAAATATTGGAGTTAAATGTGGCGGCGGAAATCATAGCGATCACGCAGCAGAAGGGCGGGGTTGGCAAGAGCACGATTGCGATGCATCTCGGCGCTGCCTTCCACGAGAAGAAGCGCGTGCTCGTCGTCGATGCCGACGGACAGAACACGCTCATCCATTGGTCCAGCGCCTCATCTGACGACGCGAATGGCATCCCGTTTCCCGTCGTCAATCTGTCGGAGGCGGGCGGGCAGATCCATCGCGAAATCAAGAAGTTCATCAACGACTACGACATCATCGTCGTGGACTGTCCGCCATCGATCACCGAGAAGGTCTCCGGCGTCGTGTTGCTTGCGGCGAGTATCGCGGTGATTCCGACGTCTTCATCGCCGGCCGACTATTGGTCGAGCGTCGGGCTCGTGAAGCTCGTGCAGCAGGCGCAAGTGATGAACGAGGATCTGCGCGCGGTATTTCTCCTCAACAAGACAGAAGAGAAGCGGATGCTGACGCGAGAGCTCAAGGCAGCGCTCGAAGAACTGGGCTTCCCGCTACTCAAGACGCAAATTCCCACACGCGAGTGCTACAAGCAGGCGATGGCTCTCGGCCAAACCGTCCTTCAGATGAGCGATCGCGGTTCACGGCTTGCCGCGGCGGAAATTCGCGCCTGTGCCGAGGAAATCCTCGGCATGCTTCCCTGACTTTATGCGCATAAAGGACCCTGAATGAAAACGTCCCAGTTTGCCAAGGGCTTCAAAGCTCGCCCGGATACCACCAGCAGCGAAAAGCGAACCGCGCTGGATCGCCTGAATGCGATCGATGGCATCGTCGATATTCAACAAGCGGGGCAAGCGGCATCCAACGGCCGTTCGAGCGCATTCGTCAGCGAAGAGCAGACTGACGCCGATTCGGCGACGGAATCCGACGCGTATCGCGCGTGGCGCCGCGCGAACCGCTATTCCGCCGGGCAGGTGATCGAACTGCCGCTAAAGGCGATTAAGCCAAGCCCGTTTAATCCCCGGCATTTCTATCTGAAGACGTCGATTGCCGAACTCGCGGTGAATCTGGCCAAGCAAGGCCAGCAGCAGGCGATTCACGTCATCCCCGATTACGAAAATCCGGGCACGTTCTACGTCAGCGACGGCGGTCGTCGCGTGCGGGCGCTTAAGGAAGCGAACAAGGAAACGGTCAAGGCGATCGTGGTCGATCTGCCGATCGGTATCGAAAGTTATAAGCTCGGCTATGACCTCAACGTCCAGCGCGACTCGCAGACCGTATTCGACAATGCGATCGTCTGGAAGCGATTTCTCGATGACGGGCATTTCCAAAGCCAGCGTGAGCTCGCCGATCACCTCGGCCTCGACGAATCGACGATCGCGGTCGCGCTGTCGATTTCCAAGCTGCCCGAGAACGTGATGCACGAGATGGTTGCGCGGCCGGATCGATTCGGTTCGAACATGGCGTATCACATCACGCGATATCACTCGGCGCGCGGCAGCGATGCCACGCTTAGGCTGATCAATCGGATTACATCGGATGATCTGAGCACGCGCCAGGTGGCCGATATCGTCAAGGGACGGGCAAGCGCGCAGGAAACGCCGAAGCCGCCGGGTCGTCAGCGCTATGCGCAGCGACTCGAAATCAAGCTGGATGGCGTGTCTGTCGGCGATTTGAAGTCGTACGGCGAGGATCGCCTCGAATTGCGTCTGCGCGGATTATCGAAAGAGCGGCGGGATGAGTTGTTGCATCAGATCGAAGCGATGCTTCTGCCGGTGCAATCGAAGAAATAAGAATCCGGGTCGTGGCCGCCTGCTTTCGGCGACCCCTCGCTCAACCGGCGCGCGATTGACTCAACGTGAACGCGAGCAGATCGCCGTCGGTCGGCTCGCCCCAGGTCTTTCGTGCCAGCCAATCGAAGAACGAAGTCTCCGCGAGCTTCGAATCGAGACCGCGCTTGCGCCAGTCATCACGCATATGCGTGCCCAACTCCGGTAGCACGCTGTCCTCGAAAGTCTGCCGCGCCAGGTCCCGCTCTTCTTCACCTTGCTCGTCATAGAGCGCCCGCGCTTCCTTGCGACGATACGCCGAATACTCGCTCAAAAGCCGCGCCTTCAAATCGTCCGCAGCGGCGACAGAGTTGGCAGCGCCGTTGCGAGTCGCGGCCCCGTTCGCGGGCGCGGGCACGAGCGCCTCGACCGGTGGCGCGTAGCCCTTCTTGAGCGCATCCTTGAACAGCGCGGCAGCACTGCGCACGGGCGGCAAAGTGGTGCTGCGCATGCGTTGCTCGGTCATCTGCAACGCCGCGCGGATGCGATTTTCCTCGCTGTCCGCGTAAAGCGTCTGCGCTTCCTTCAACGGAATCCCGATCTTCACCATGCGATCGACGAGCGTACTGTCGAACACGTTCGGATGCTCGTCCAGCGCGAGCATCGGCTGCTTGCGCTCGGTGACGCGAAACTGAATTTCGGCGACGCGACGTCCTTCGCGATGCTCCACCAGTTCGACGAAAATGTTGGTGACGGCGTTAACCTCGGCGATCGCTGGCCGCAAATAATCGCGCTTGAAGTATTTGTACTCGCGCTTGGATTCATCGCCTGCTTCAGTGTCCGGCGTTCCCGATAAGATCGGACGCCACCATTCCCACGTCTCCCGCATCGTTAAATGGCTGGGATTGGTCAGGTATCGAACGCAGATTTCGTACAGCGCCAGTCCAGCGCTGCTGCGCAACTGGCTTTGGAACTGCAGGCTCAGACGTGCATACTGAACGGGATCGAGCAGCTTCTTCTTGATTTTCGGCGCGAAAGAAAACTCGACCCAGACACGACGCGTGGTCGGATCTTCGAGAATTTCAGCATCGGCGATGAGCGTCGAGATGCCCCACTTGCGGCCGGGCTTCTGGCTGGACGTGCCCGTGCTCCATTCGACCTGGACCGACACCATCCGTCGAAGGTGTTCTTTGACGAGCGCGGTGTCGTTGGAATCGAAGGCCGAGTTGGCAACGATGTCCGAAAGCAACGCGCGGTAAGTGTCGCCCGAATCGTCGGCTTGCTGAGCGACAGCCAGCAATACATTGAAAAGCTTGCGAGTAAGCAGCGTGATCTTGCCGCTCTTCGGCTGAATGGCAATGGCCTCTACGGCCTTGCGCAATTCCGCCGAGCTCGGACTCACAACGTCGGTTTTCTTTGCGCGCTTGGTTGCCATGCGTGCGTCAGGTGCAATCGATAATGCGTGCAGCATACCGAGTGTGGTGATGGGCGTCTATACGTGCGTCTTCACCATCTTGGGGTGAGCCGCGCGTGAATCATCGAACTCACTGCGGTGCGGTCCCGTAAACACTCACCACTCACCTAATGACGATGTCGGTTTAGCCTAGAAGCCACGCGGGTAAACGGCGCGCGGGGATGTTTACCTCTTCCGAATAACCCGGCTGCCTCTCCTGAAAAGACTCACCTGAATAAATTTTTGGGCCTGAACTGCTCTTGTGGTCTTGAAGAGACATGCACATACGCATGGTGTCATCGTCGAATTCGGCCGTTGCGTTGGGCGATGTGGCTAAGATCGCGCGACAAGCAAGTCGCCATCGATCCGTTAGTCCCGAAAAACCTCACCTTATCGTTGCACACGCCAAGAATCTTCAGCGGCAAGCGCTCCGTTCGGCGCGACTCGAACCTCGTTACCATCCTACAAACGCTCACCTTTTCCCTGTTGTGTGTTCTGAAGTGGCCTGCAGGTCGCCTCGAGAACACTCCCGAATACTCTCACCTCAAATCCGGGCGAAGCAAAAACATATTCGATTCGGGCACTTATCTCGCTTTATTCACAACGCATCGAGATATGGGGCTCCCGAAAAACCTCACTTAACCGAAGTAGGTTTCCCTGAAGCGTCGCGTTGCGGCATCCCGCATTTTCTCACCTTTAAGCTCGCAAGACTAAGCACTGCATGTCTATTCCTATGATTTATATAGGTATTTTTCGAATGCGAGACCGGCGGCTGCGATCGGCCAAACTGAAATTGTTCGCCACTTCCCGAAAATCCTCACCCATGCCGTAGTCACGCTGAAGCGCGGTAGTGCCCAATTCCATCTCGAACCTGGTCCTGAAAACGCTCACCTTTGGCGCGGTGCAGGCCTACAGTTCCCGTGGACGGCGCTCCCGACCAGGCTGACATCCCACGCCGTACTCCCGAAAAACCTCACCATTGCCCATAACTTATGGCAAAATCGAGGCCAAAGCATGTTGTAGCCCTGAAAACCCTCACCGTTAAGAGCTCTCAGCTCCCGCAAACAATCACCTTTGCGCTCGGCATCCCTTATAGAGGCTGTTTTTATCGCTAGGTGCGGGCATCCCGATTACTCTCACCTCAGTGTTTAAGCTGGTACACGGATAGGTCAGACAGATTAAGGCCAGAAGCTATACTGGCTCCCGTAATGGCTCACGCTCGCTTAAAAGCTGTTTCCCGAACCCGCTCACGACCTGTCCCGAGACAACTCACGTACGATCCTGAAGCTCATCACCGCGGTATCCCGAAAGTTTTCACCAAGCGTCCTGAAGATGCTCACCTTATGACCGGCAAAGCCCTATGGCATAAGGCTTTGCCGTGGCGTTAACGTTTTTAAGAAGATTCAAAGGTGTTTACTTTTATTACTCTCTACAGCGTCCCGCGAGCATCCAAATAAAGACGAACTCGTGAAACATAGGCCTGTAATCGAGCAATCATATAAAATCCATAAGAATCATTGCTTTATCGTGTCAACCTAAAGATGTTTCACGACGACTCTAGTAGACGTCCAGTCTGAGGCTCACATCGCGGCACTTATACCTTTGCTAAAACATTTCGGTACGTACCATCTAAATTTCGTAACGCGAGCTACGTAAAACGTTATGATTGATACCGATTCAACACGCAAACCGTCCCATGAACACTCAATTTCGCGAGCAACTTCGCGACGAACTGGATAAGCTTCGCGCCTCTGGCGCACGGCGTCAGGAATTGTCACGTCACGCGTGCAAGCGCCTGTTCTTCGATCAGGGCGTTCGACCATCGGTCACGCTGGTGCGCGAATTCACGCAGACCGGCAGCGCCAGCGACATACCTAAAGACATCGAATTGTTCTGGGACGAGCTTCGCGCCACGCTGCGCGTGCGTATTGATGCAGGCGCGGTGCCCGAAGCACTACAAAACCGTGCGGGAGATCTGCTGGCGTCGCTTTTTGCAGAAGCGCACCTGCTGGCGCGATCGGAACTCGAAGCAGAGCGTGCACGAATCGAGGCGAATGCGCAGTCCCTGCAAACCCAGGTGCGCGATGCGGAAATCCGTCGCGAGACGTTCGAACTTGCGCATCAGCGAGCGGAAGCGCGTCTGGAATCCGGCTCGGCTCGAATTGCCGCGCTCGAGGCTGAGCTCAACGCGCTAAAAAGCCAGGGGATCGACGCTCACGGAAGTTTACGTGAGGCCATCGCTCGTTTGGAAAAGGAGAATGGCGCGCTGAGCGATCAGTTGCAGGGCGAACAGGCGGCATCGGTGCGGCTTCGGGATCGCATCGACGATCTTCAGGCCGAGTTGCGCCAGAACACCGAGCATTACGCGCAACAGATCAAGGACGCGGTCAAGGAAGCCGAACGTCACGTCAAGCCGATGCTCGTCGAACTCGATTCGTTGCGCGGCATGGCGGCGACTTATCAGTCTGGCGTACGCGAGGCGGGACAGAAAGAATTCGATTTTATTCAACAGCTTAGCGCCGCTCGCGGACGCGCCGACCGGCTCGAAGCCCAAGTACGCACGCAGTCCGATGAAATCGACGCGCTCGTGCATGAGCGCGACGCGCATCGCATGCGAGCGAGTGTGAGCAACGAAATCGGCGGCTTGCTGGCCTTGCTTGCCGCAGACGGTCGGCTGGATGCGCACGAAATCGCTGCTTTAGGCACGCAAATCGACGCGTACATCACGCCTCCGTCGACCTGTCCGGCCTGCGAGTCGGGCGAACCGGAACTTCAGCGTCACGAGGACGAGTTCGAACTGCTATGTCCCAATTGCGACCGAACGTCCGGCGCAGTCTCTTCCAAGCTTGCGGCAGTCGATGGATTCCGGCGGTCGGATGAAAATTAGGCCGCGCCGCGCATTTCGACGTCAAAGGTGAGCGTTTTCGGGATCGTCGGCGCGTGCGTGAGCCAGATCGCGCTCCCGAATTTGCTCACCCATTCACTCCTGCCAGGCCCGATGCAGCCGATGAGCCGAGATCATTTGCTGGAATCCGAGCCACTGTCCGACCCGTTCCGGATCCGTGCCGTTCTCGAAAAGCTCGGCCGCGTAAGTGTTGCGAAGCGTCTGCGGACTGGCTCGCGCCACACGCGACGCGGTTATACCCGATGCCTCGACGACCGCGTCGATGGCGCGCAACATGGTCGCTTTGTGCATCGAGCGGCCGGACGGCGCGGCCGGAAACAGCAAGTCGCCAGCCAATCCGGCGGCTTTGCGCTCTTCGAGCCACGTGTCGAGCAATTCGAGCGCGAAGGTGGCGAGTCGCGCCTGGCGGATTAGCAACGGGTTTGCCGCATCGACCGTGACTTAAGGCGCGCCGGCGGCGTAACAATCGATGGTCATATGCGCGGCCTCGCCGGTCTTGACGCCCGCGCCGAGAAAGGTGGCGACGAGCGCCCGATCGCGACGCTCGCGCCAGCGCGGCCCGGCAGGCAGCGCGCCCATCGGCGAATAAAGATGCGCGATCAGCAGCGCGCGTTCGTCATGCGTGAGAAATCCGGTCGGTTCGTTGTCGCGCGCCTTGCGCCATGCCGCATCGCCATCTTGAGCGATGAAGCGAGCCGGATTCGTTCCCGCCGATTCCAGTTCGCGGACATGATCGAGCACACGTTCGATCAGTCGCAGATAACGCACGCGTTGAGGACGTCGAATGTCCAGCTGCGAGATGAACTGTTCGATGGCCGGCCGCTGCACGGTTTGCAGCGTCGCACGACTGGCGCTGAGCCATTCCAGAAAATTGCCCCATTGCGCGCGATAGACATCGGCGGATGACGCGCGAAACTCCTGTTGCGCAAGCCACGCATCGAACGCGGCTTGCGGATCGGCTTGCCAGTCGGACTGCTGTTGATCGAAGAGATCGGAACTGTTTGGCATGGTGTTCGCAGTGGCTCGACACGTCTCGATGTTAGTTGCGCACAGAGTCGGGCTTCATGTGGCCGTCGTCAAGTGAACAGTAGCGATGAGGTGTAGCGAAGTGTCGCAAACACTCGCGCGTCAATGTGCGATGGCAAGCTGCGGTCGGCCGTGTCGGGCGGCCTGATCGTAGGCATCGACGGCGAAGGCGAAAACGGCCGGCAACGCGTTCGATGTCGCGATATCGACGACATCGTCCGTCTCGGGAAATCGAAAATCGTCAGGACGCGCGAAAAGCGCTCGAAGCGTGGCTTCATGTCGTCCGGCGAAGCCCAGATCGGCCACGGCTTCTGCCTCGATCGCGTGCAGAAGCCGCCAGGTCAGCGGAACGCCGAGGTCAATGTATCGCCCAGCGATCTCTCGGGTGATTCGTTCGAGATCTCGCACCGCACGCGCAAATTGCTTTTTGCTCAGATGTTCGCCGCTCGTCTCCATCACTCACCCCTTCCGACTGGTCTTATGTACTGTATAAAAATACAGTATTTGGCGCTATGAGAATAGCGTCTCGCCACTCGGACTCCGTGTATGTGCGATTCCGCCTATGCGACCGTGCGTTCGATGCGGGTGTGCGTGCTCTATCACAGAGCACCGTATGCCTTGACACAAAACCCTTCGCTTTATGCGCATAAAGTGCCGGATCCTCTCAACCGTGAATCACCACGAGCAGCGCTTTTGCCTCCGAGCGAGCGACATTGCGAATCGCATGCGCATCGTCGGCGGCGTAGCGCGCGGTTTCGCCGACTTTGAGACGACGATTGCTACCAGACGCGCCAACTTCAATCGTCCCGTTGAGTACGGTCAGATGCTCGCGCGCACCGGGCTCGTGCGCATTCGATGTCAACGCCGCGCCGGCTTGTAGCGTCAGCTCGTACCACTCGAACTTTCCAGCCAGTTCGATCGGTCCCCACACACGCAGTTGATATCCGCCGTTATCGCCGCTCAACGTCGGAATATCGTGCGGCCCCGAAACGCGGATGGCCTCCGCAGGTTTCTGCGGAGCGAACAACTGATCGAGGCTGATTCCGAGCGCATTAGTCAATCGCCAAGCCACCGCGATCGTGGGATTCGCTTTGTCTCGCTCGATCTCGGAAAGCATCGACTTGGACACGCCCGCCGCCCGCGACAAATCATCGAGCGTCAGTTTCCGTTCTTTTCGCAAACGCTGAATCTGTTCGCCGACGCGCGGCGGTACTGTTGCAGCAGCGGCGGTCGAGAAATTGCTCTCCGAATTTGAACTTGCCATGTATTCCACAATCCCTTAGAGTGTTCGTTATACCGGAAAACGGTTCGAAATATCGAACATGTCCAATATGATTGATGCACTATAACAGGCCTATAGCGACGCGGATGTCTTCCGCGCAGCCCGGCTCGAACGATCTGTCAATGAGAAGGATGCCAATGAACGACCGATACCTCTCCCATCTGCGCGCCACGCTGGAAGACATTCGCGCCGCCGGCTTCTACAAGAGCGAACGCGTCATCGCGAGTCCGCAATCGTCGGGTATCCGGCTTGCCGACGGAAGCGACGTCCTGAATTTCTGCGCGAACAATTACCTCGGTCTTGCCAATGACGCGCGCCTGATCGATGCCGCGCAGGCCGGACTCGGCGCGGACGGTTTCGGCATGGCGTCCGTGCGCTTTATCTGCGGCACGCAAACTGTTCACAAGACACTGGAAGCGCAGATCGCGCGCTTCCTCCGCACCGATGACGCGATTCTGTATTCGAGTTGCTTCGATGCGAACGGCGGCCTCTTCGAAACCTTGCTCAGCGAGGAAGACGCCATCATCAGCGACGAGCTGAATCACGCGAGCATTATCGATGGCGTGCGGTTCTCGAAAGCGCGTCGTCTGCGGTACAAGAACAACGATCTCGCCGATCTCGAAGCGCGCCTGCAAGAAGCCGATGCGGCCGGCGCGCGCTTCAAGCTGATCGCGACCGATGGCGTATTTTCGATGGACGGCATCATCGCGAACCTTGCGGGCATCTGCGACCTCGCGGATCGCTACAATGCCCTCGTGATGGTCGACGATTCTCACGCGGTCGGTTTCATCGGCGAGCACGGACGCGGGACGCCTGAGTTTTGCGGTGTGCTCGACCGCGTCGATATCATCACCGGCACCCTGGGCAAGGCGCTCGGCGGCGCGTCGGGCGGTTATGTGGCTGCGCATCAGGAAATCATCGATCTTCTGCGTCAGCGCAGCCGCCCCTATCTTTTTTCGAATACGCTCGCGCCGAGTATCGCGGCCGCATCGCTCAAAGTGCTCGAATTGCTCGAAAGCGATGAAGGCGCGCAACTTCGAAAGCGCGTTCGTGACAACGGCGCGCACTTCCGCCGCGCGATGACCGCGCTCGGCTTCGATCTCGTTCCGGGCGAACATCCGATCATCCCCATCATGCTCGGCGATGCACAACTCGCATCCAAAATGGCCGATGCCTTGCTCGACGAGGGCGTTTACGTGATTGGTTTCTCCTACCCCGTCGTTCCAAAAGGCCGCGCGCGGATTCGCACGCAGATGAGCGCCGCCCACACGCCAGAACAGATCGATCGCGCAGTCGATGCATTCGCGCGCGTCGGCCGCTTGCTGGGCGTCATCCGCTGAGCCATCCCAGGGGCTTTATGCGCATAAAGCCCCGCGCACCATCGCTGCCGCGCGACGAAACGCCAACGAAAACGCACAACGTCAGGACCATCGCAATGAAAGCCCTCGCCAAACTCGAACGTGCTCCCGGTCTCACGCTTACGCGCGTGAAGCGTCCCGAAGTCGGACATAACGATGTCCTCATCCGCATCCGCAAAACGGCTATCTGCGGAACGGACATTCATATCTGGAAATGGGACGAATGGGCCCAGAAGACGATTCCCGTGCCGATGCATGTCGGCCATGAATACGTCGGCGAGATCGTCGAGATGGGACAGGAAGTGCGCGGCTTTTCAATCGGCGATCGCGTGTCCGGCGAAGGTCATATCACGTGCGGTTTCTGCCGCAATTGTCGCGCGGGACGCCGGCACCTTTGCCGCAATACCGTAGGCGTCGGTGTGAATCGTGAAGGCGCGTTTGCGGAGTTCCTCGTGATCCCCGCGTTCAACGCGTTCAAGATTCCCGCCGATATCTCCGATGACCTCGCCGCCATCTTCGATCCGTTCGGCAACGCGACGCACACTGCGCTCTCGTTCAATCTCGTCGGCGAAGATGTGCTGATCACCGGCGCTGGTCCGATCGGCGTGATGGCTGCGGCTATCGCGCGGCACGTCGGCGCGCGCAATGTGGTCATCACCGATGTGAACGACTATCGACTCGAACTCGCGCGTAAGATGGGTGCGACGCGAGCCGTCAATGTCGCGAATGAAGACTTGCGCGACGTGATGAGCGAACTCGGCATGACCGAAGGCTTCGACGTCGGACTGGAAATGTCCGGCGTGCCGAGCGCGTTCACCGCGATGCTCGAAGCGATGAATCACGGCGGCAAAGTCGCGTTGCTCGGCATTCCGCCGGCGCAAACCGCGATCGACTGGAATCAGGTGATCTTCAAGGGATTGGAGATCAAAGGCATCTACGGACGCGAAATGTTCGAAACCTGGTACAAGATGGTCGCGATGCTGCAAAGCGGACTCGATCTCTCGCCGATCCTCACGCACACCTTTCCGGTCGACGATTATCAGCGCGCGTTCGACACCATGCTGTCCGGCAACAGCGGCAAAGTCGTGCTCGACTGGACTGCCGCCTGACGACGCGTCGACCGAAAAAAACTTACGGCGCTTTTGCGAATTCCGCCTGAATTGCGACATGCACGTCGTCGCCGACGGCGGGATACCACGTCGTCAATCCGAACTGCGAACGGTTGAAATGTCCATCGGCGGAAAAGCCCAGCGTTTCTAACTTGGTTAGCGGATCGACCGCGTGACCGTTGAAAATGACGTTCAGCGTGACCGGACGCGTCGTGCCGCGAATCGTCATGTCGCCGGTCAGCGTGCCTTTGTTCTCGCCGGTCCGCTGAAACGATGTGCTTGCGAACGTGATATCCGGATAGCGCTCGACGTCGAAAATATTCGGTCCTTTGACCATGCGATCCAGTAGCGGCACGTTGGTATTGACGCTCGACGCATCGATCGTCACGCGGACCGCGCTTCCCGTCATGCCGTCCGCGCGCCAGTCGAGCTGCCCCGTCACCTTGTCGAAGCGAATCACGAAGCGCGCATAGTGCAGGTGATCGACGTCGAAACTCACGTTCCAGTGATGCGGATCGAGCTGATAGCGCCCGACCGGCACGCTCGATTTGCTCGACGACACATGATGCGTGACCACCTGCAGCGGCGTACACGCCGCGAGCATTATCAGAGCCAATAACAACGCGCGCGTTTTCATCCGATCACGCCTCCAAAGAAGAATTTCCTCCGACGCCGTCACGTCATTTTCTCGTCATCACACGAGAATGGCGTGATCAGGTAGAGTTCGCCTCGGTCATCATCTCAAAAAAGGCGCGGTCGCGATGCGTGCGACAGCGGAGAATCCATGAGTTCGTTGCTGTCCCGCATCTCAAACATTCGCCCGCGCGCGCTGGGGCTCATCGCCTTCGCCGCGCTTTCGTGGACGCCCGCCGCGCAGGCCGCGTGGTGTTCCGACGGACTCTGGATCGATGCGATGATCGGCTCGCATCACTTTCATCCGGACAAGGACTTCGAGCAGTTCAATCCCGGCATCGGCGCGGAATGCTGGCTTGCGCCGCAATGGGCCGTGACCGGCGGCTACTTTCGCAATTCCTTGTCGAAGCCGTCGTTCTATGGCGGCGGCGTCTGGTCGCCCGACTTTCTGCACTGGAACCATGTGCGGCTTGCGGCGATGGGCGGCATCATCTCCGGCTACAACTACGGCAGTTACGGCTTCGGCCACAATCACACGATCGGTCCCGTCGCCGCGCCGCTGATCATGCTCGATTACAAGCGCGTCGGTGCGAACATCATCCTTATTCCGCCGATTCCTTCGAGCGATCTGCCTTTCACGCTGGGCTTCATGATCAGAGTGAAGTTCTAAGTATTCCGAACTAACGCGTTTGCGCCGCATGTCGTAAGCAATCTAGCAGTAGCGTTGCTGCGGGCGTAAGCGGACTATCGCGCCGCGTCACCACACGCACGGACACCGCCGGCAAAGGATCGACGATCGGCAGCACGGTGAGGCCATCGCCGACCCAAGGATGCGCAAGCAGCGATTCGGGCATCGCGGCGAGTGCATTGGAGCCGCGCAAAAGCCCGTGCGCGATCACGAAACTCGGACATTCGATCACGCGTGCCGGCACGGCGAATCCGCGTTCGGCGTAATAGTCGAGCAGCGCCTGCGTCGAACTTTCGGGCGACGGATTCAGCAGCCATTCGGCATCGCTCAGTTCGGCGAGACGCGTGCAATGCTGCAACGGATGATCCGCGCGCCCGACGATCACCGAACGGCTCTCGTACAACTCGATGTGATCGAACTCCGGCGCGAGATGCTCGGGCACGACGACCGCGACGACGAAATCGAGCGAGCCGTCACGCAGACGCGGCATCGCGACGCCCGGAAAACCTTCGATAAAACTCACACGCGCGCCGGGCATCTGCCGCCGAAACGCGCGATACGCCTGCGGCAACACCGACAACGCCGCCGTCGGCGTGATCGCCGCACTCACGCTGCCCGCACCCGCGCCTTTCATCTGCGCAATATCGTCTTCCGCGCGCCGCATTTCGCTGACGATCAGATGCGCCCGCACGCGCAATTGCTGGCCGAACGCGGTCAATTGCACGCCGCGCGCGGTGCGCAACACGAGCGGCACGCCGAGATCCTGCTCCAGTTCCTTGATGGCCTTCGTCAAAGCCGCCTGCGACAGATGCAGCGTGCGCGCCGCCGCGCGGATGCTGCCTTGTTCCGACGTCGTCAGAAACGCGCACAACTGATGGATTTTCATGCTCATGAGGGGCCACTGAGGGTTATCACCGACAACCAGAAGAGTTCACACATTTAATTTACTGTCTTTTGGTTCGCGTTTCGACTTTATATGCTTGGGGCACCTGTTGATTTTCGTATCGAGCGAGGAGTCCCCATGTTGTCAGTCGAACCCGTCATTCCCGGCATCGCGGCGATCGCGCCGACCTTCGTCGACGTGCGCCGTCGCATTCACGCGAATCCCGAATTCGCATTCGAAGAAACCGCGACAAGCGATCTCGTCGCCGGCTTGCTGACGGAATGGGGCTACGACGTGCATCGCGGACTCGGCAAGACGGGCGTCGTCGGCGTGCTGAAGGAAGGCGAGGGCGGCAAGCGCATCGCGTTGCGCGCGGACATGGACGCGCTGCCGATCGAGGAAGCCACCGGCTTGCCGTATGCCAGCACGACGCCGCGCACCATCACCATGCACGCCTGCGGCCACGACGGCCATACCGCGATGCTGCTGTGCGCCGCGCGCTATCTCGCCGAAAGCCGGCAATTTTCCAGCACGCTGATCGTCATTTTTCAGCCGGCCGAAGAAGGCGAGGCGGGCGCGCGCGATGATCGAAGACGGTCTCTTCGAAAAATTTCCGTGCGATGCCGTGTTCGGCTTGCACAACATGCCAGGCTTCCCCGCAGGCGACATGTACTTCACGCCGGGTCCGGGCATGGCGTCGTCGGATCGCGTGAACATCACGGTGCGCGGCGTCGGCGGACACGGCGCGATGCCGCATTTCGCGCGCGATCCGATGCCCGCCGTCGTATCGATCATGATGGGGCTGAACAGCATCGTCGCGCGCGAGGTGAATGCGCAGAAGGCGGCGGTCGTCACGGTCGGCAGCGTGCAGGCGGGCGAGGCGTGCAACGTCATCCCCGAATCGGCGCTGATGAAGCTCTCCGTGCGCGCGCTCGACGGCGAAGTCCGCATGCAGTTGAAGGAGCGCATCACCGCGCTGGCGAACGCGCAGGCGCTCGCTTACGGCTGCACGGCGCAGATCGATTACGAACTCGGTTATCCCGTGCTCGTGAATCACGCGGAGCCGACGGCGTTCTGCACCGAAGTCGCCACCAGAATGCTCGGCGCGCAACGCGTCGATCCGAAGGCCGCGCCGCTGATGGGCAGCGAGGACTTCGCCTTCATGCTCGAAGCGTGTCCCGGCAGTTACGCGTGGATCGGCAACGGCGTCGGCTCGAAGGGCGGCTGCATGGTTCACAACCCCGGCTACGACTTCAACGACGACATTCTCGCGATCGGCGCGAGTTACTGGGTGCGCCTCGCGGAAGCGTGGCTCGCGGATTGACCACGCATCGGAGCGGGCCATGAATACATCCACTTTGACGAGCGGCGGCGCGGCGGCATCGGCGAACACGAGCCGGGCGGCGCGCACGCGGCTGATCGCGGCGGCGGCGGTCGGCAACGCGCTCGAGTTCTACGACTTCACCGTCTACGCGTTTTTCGCGCTCGTGATCGGCAAGCTGTTTTTTCCGGTGAACGATGCAGTCGGCCAGTTGCTGCTCGCTGTCGCGAGCTTCGGCGTCGGCTTCTTTACGCGGCCGATCGGCGGTTTGCTGATCGGCATGTACGCGGATCGCGCGGGCCGCAAAAAGGCGATGCTGCTCACGCTCGGCCTGATGGCGCTCGGCACCGCAATGATCGCCGTCGCGCCGACCTACGCGCAGGCCGGCATCGCCGCGCCGGTGATTCTCGTGGTCGCGCGGCTGATTCAGGGCTTTTCGGCGGGCGGCGAAGTCGGTGCATCGACGACCTTACTGCTCGAACAGGCGCCCGCGAACCGGCGCGGCTTCTATGCGTCGTGGCAGTTCGCGAGTCAGGGACTGTCGGCGCTGGCGGGCGCGTTGACGGGCGTTGCGCTGACCGCGTTGTTGACGTCCGCGCAACTGGAAAGCTGGGGTTGGCGCGTGCCGTTCGTGATCGGCACGGCGATCGTGCCGGTCGGCTGGTGGCTGCGTCGCACGATGGAAGAAGCGCCGCGCGAAAGCGTCGACGCCGCGCCGCACGCGCTGAAAGCGCCGAAGATTCGGCTCTTCACCGTGCTGCGCGAGCATCTGCGTTCGGTGCTGACGGGACTCGGCCTGACGATCGGCGGCACGTCGGCGCACTTCATCATCGTGTTCTATCTGTCGATCTACGGTGTGAAGACGCTCGGCCTGCCCAACTGGACCGCGATGCTGTCGGGCTGCGTGTCCGGCGCGATCCTGTTCTTCGTCGCGCCGATCGGCGGCTACCTGTCGGATCGCTTCGGACGCAACCGGCTTGCGCAGGGCACGCGCATCGTGTTGATGCTGGCGATCTATCCGGCCTTCGTATTACTGAATAAATCGCCGACGACTGGGACGCTGCTCGGCGTCGTCACCGCGTTGTCGATCGTGCATGCGATCAACGTCGGCCCGGTCGGCGCGATGCTCGGCGAACTCTTTCCGCGCAGCGTGCGCGCGACGGGCGCGGCCATCGTGTATAGCCTGGGCGTGGCGATCTTCGGCGGCTTCGCGCAGTTCTTCGTGACTTCGCTGGATCGTCCTCACGAAGAGCGTGATGGCGCCCGCGTGGTATGTGATCGGCTGCGGCGTCTTGAGCGTGATCGGCGTCGCGTTCATGCGCGAGCGTTCGGGCGACACGCTCGATTGACTCTCACGATGACTTCGAGCGGCGCGTAAAGCGCTGCTCGATCACCGTCGTGCCCCATTGCTCGCCTTCGGCCTCTTCGGCCAGTTCGAAACCGAACGATTTGTACAGATGGCGCGCCGCATTGAGACTCTTGAAGGTCCACAGATAGGTCTCGTCGTAATGCGCGTCGACGAACGCCATCGCGCGCGCCATCAACTCGCGGCCGACGCCCGATCCGCGCAAAGCATCGCCGATGATGAACCAGCGCAGATGCGCGACGCGCTTCTTTCTGTCGCCGTCGATCGCCAGCGACCCGAGCGTGCGCTCGCCTTCCATCACCAGCCATAAGGCCTTGCCCGATGCGGGCAGCGTTTGCGCAAACGCCGCGAGTTCGCTCGCCACCTTGCGCTCGAAATAGACGCCGAAGCCCGCGTGCTTCGCATAGAAGCGCGCATGCAGACTCGCGATATCGCCGATACAGCCCGGCCGGTAACCTTCGACGATCAACGCGCTCTCCGTATGGGCGGCGCGCGCGGCGTGATGCTCGTGACCGTGCGCGAGGGCATCGGCGTACAGCGCGGGCGAGCGAACCAGCGCCTGCTGATCTTCCGGCACTAGACGACGCAACGCGTCCGACACCTGATCGGTCGCGAACTTGGTCGATCTTGCGGCGCAGCTTGTGCCCGGCCGTCGTGAGCGTCAATTCGACCGAGCGGCCGTCATCGTTCGATGTCTTGCGCGAGACGAGCCCCGCCGATTCGAGCCGCGCGATCTGCCGGCTCGCGTTCGATTTATCGAGCCGCAGGATGGCGGCGAGATCGCGCGCCTGCATGCCGGGCGTCGCGCCGATCTCGATGATCGCGTGCACCGCCGATGGCGCGAGCCCGCTGTCCGCCAGCGTATTGCGCATGAAGCCGAGTTCGCGCACCAGTCGGCGCGAGAACTCGCGTAGTTCGAGGATGGTTTGTTCGCGTGTTTCGTGCGGGGTATCGATGAAGTCCATGTACGCTCCATCGGTTGCGGAGCGCAACCGTATCGCTCCAATTTAGTTGCGGATCGCAACTTTTTCAAGCCTCGCAAGGGTATTCCCGAAAACGCTCACCTTTGACGCGCGAAACGTCCACGGTGAATTTCAAAAAGCCCTTGTTTCAAGGCGTCGAAGCGAAGAATGCACGTGTATAAAACGCGCCTCCCGAAATCTCTCACCTTAAGCGACGCCACCAAGAAAAAGACCCGGCGCGAGGCCGGGTCAAAAGTGATCGGGCGAAGTCCGAGGTTACGCCCGATCGCGTGGCACTCTGCATGACGCGGCGGCGCGCGCGCACGACTGCGCGACGCTGCAGCGCGATTGCGCCGGATGCAATTCGACATGAAGCTGCACGAGCCAGTCGCGCGAGCAAGGTTGCGCGATAACGAGCCGTTCCGAGCAATCGCGCGATGCGACGCGTCGCGCGTGCCGCATCGAACGCGAGTTTCGCGAGCCGTCGCACGGCGATCAGCACGAACGCCGCGCTCGAAAGAATCGCGATGCGCACCATCGGCGATTCGAGCGCATGCGGATGACCGGAGCATCCGCAGATGGCGAGCCACGCGGCGTCGGACGCGGCCACGCAGAGCGCGATCAGGACCGCGTTGGCGCGCAGTGAAATCAGGGTGGACGCTTGCATCGACTTCTCCGGAGCGGCGGACGCGTTGCCGCGCGCTTGCCGTATAGTGCGTCGTTGAACCTTATGCAACGCTTAAGCGCTTCGAGTCGAATCGCGCGGAGACGTATCCTCGCGTGCCCGGCTTAGACGAGGCTTAGGCGACGCTTAAGTGATGCTTAAGCAAGCCGGCTTGAGAATCGGCTGCAGATTGATTCGAGCCCGGAGAAACGCATGCGCCTGCTATTGGTGGAGGACGACGAGATGATCGCCGAAACGGTGCTCGCCGCGCTGCGTCGCGCGAGCTATACCGTCGACTGGGCACAGGACGGACGCGCGGCGGAACTGTCGCTCGGCAATGGCGTGTATGACCTCGTGCTGCTGGATCTGAATCTGCCCAAACGCGATGGCCTCGACGTGCTCGCGGCGTATCGCAAGAATGGCGGCGATGCGCCCGTGATGATCCTGACCGCGCGCGATGCCGTCGACGATCGCATTCGCGGCCTCGATGCCGGCGCGGACGACTATCTGATGAAGCCCTTCGATCTCGACGAACTCGCGGCGCGCGTGCGTGCGTTGCTGCGGCGTCGCACGGGGCACAAGCATCCGGTGTATTCGCACGGCGAACTCACGCTCGATCCGGCCGCGCACGAAGCGAGCAAGGCGGGCGTCGCGCTCAATCTCGTGCCGCGCGAATTTGCCTGGCTGCAGGCGCTGATCGAAGAACCCACGCGCGTGTTTCGTCGCTCGGAACTCGAAGAAAAACTGTACGGCTGGGGCGAGGAAGTCGGCAGCAACGCAATCGAAGTTCATGTGCACAGCCTGCGCCGCAAGATCGGCGCGGAGGAAATCGTGACCGTGCGCGGCGTCGGATATCGCCTGAAGAGGGTGGGATGATTTCGATTCGCCGCTGGCTGCTCGGCTGGCTCATCTGCGGACTCGGGGCCGTGTGTCTGGTCGCGGGCTACGGCATTTTTCGCGCGGCGCGAGCGGAAGCGGGCGAACTCTTCGATTACGAATTGCGCACCGTGGCGCTATCCTTGCCGCAGAACATCAGCGCATCGGATGTCGCGGAAGGGCGCAGTCACGATCTGCAAGGCATCGCCGACGATCGGCTGGTCATCGATATCTGGGACAAGTCCGGCAAGCTGATCTATCACTCGCCACACGAGCTGCCGTTGCCGCATTTCGGGGAAGGCTTTCGATCCGCCGAGCGCGAAGGTTACAGCTGGCGTGCATTCGGCGTCGCGCAGCGTGAACGATACGTGCAGGTCGCGCAGCCGTTTTCCGTGCGCGAGGATCTGGCGATTTCGCTCGCCTTGCGCACCATCTGGCCGCTGGTCTTGCTGATTCCCGTCATCGTGGTGATCGTGCTGCTGGTGGTCGCGCGCGGACTCGCGCCGGTGCGCTGGCTGTCGCAGTCGCTGGGCGAGCGCTCGCCGGCATCGCTCGATCCGATCACGCTTGCGCCCATGCCCATCGAACTGAGTTCGCTCGTCGATGCGTTGAACGGGTTGCTCGCGCGGCTCAACGAGGCATCGCAGGCGCAGCGCACGTTTATCGCCGATGCCGCGCACGAACTGCGCACGCCGCTCGCCGCGCTCAAGCTGCAAATACAAGGCGCAATCGGCGATGGCTCGTTGCGCGTCGACGACGCGACGCTCGGCAAGATCGACGGCCGGTTGAATCGGCTGATCCATCTCGCGCAGCAATTGCTCAGCCTCGCGCGCGAAGATGCGGCGCGCGAAGCGGCCATCGCGCCGATGAGTCTGCGCAGCGCCTGCGAAGCGCGCGTCGGCGATTTCTCGCTGCTCGCGGAGGCGAAGTCGATCGATCTCGGTCTCGAACTCGAAGAGGCGCAGGACGATCACGACGCGTTCACGATCATGGGCGATCGTCACGCGTTCGCGGTGCTCATCAACAATCTGCTCGATAACGCGATTCGTCACACGCCCGTCGGCGGCCGCGTCGACGTCACGTTGCGCCGCGAGAAAGACGGCATCGCGTTGACCGTGCTCGATACGGGCACCGGCATTCCCGCCAGCGAAATCGAACGCGTGTGCGATCGTTTCTATCGATGCGTCGGCACGCCGGGGCAGGGCAGCGGTCTCGGACTCGCCATCGCGCAGCGGCATCATGCGCGCTTCGAGGTGAAAAATCGCACGGACGCGAGCGGGCTGATCGTGTCGGTGCGCGGTTTGCGCGCGACTGTCGCGCAGCCGCAAGTGAAGGATGCATCGAGCAATCTGCACGTCTGATCGCGCGATGACAGCGCAAGAAGCGGCTTGCGCGCATCGCCGTGTCGGCGCGATGCTGTTCTCTTTCGCGTCAGAGAAACGGTCATGCGCAAAACGATCCTGCTCTCGATTTTCGTCGTGTCTATAACATACAGCCACGCGCGAGCGGACGACATCGCGAGCGCGCCGGATGCATCGTCGGAACCGAAGACGCTGAAGGAACGCTTAGGCGACAAAGCCAGCGACGATCAGCGCGTGGACAACTGCAAGGTTCCTGTCGGGCAACGCGGATCGAAGCCGCGTCCGGATACGTGTCCGCAATCGCCGCAATGATCGCCGCGCGGCGTTTGTGGTACGGTGGTTAACCATTCCGTTAAAAAACGAAGGAGCCGCCTTGTCCACGAACCAAGTCTCTCCCTTGCGCCTCGGCATTCTCGGCGGCGCGAACATCGCCAGGCAGTTCACGCGCGACGTCGAGCCGAGCGAAAGCGTCAGCGTCGTCGCGGTCGCGAGCCGCAGCGACGAAAGCGCCCGCGCCTTTGCGGACGCCAATGGTATCGAAACGTCGTTCGGCAGCTACGATGCGATGCTCGCGAGCCCCGATATCGAAGCGGTCTACATTCCGTTGCCCAACAGCCTGCATGCCGAATGGGCGATCAAGGCGGCCGAACACGGCAAGCATGTGCTGTGCGAAAAGCCGCTCGCGCTGAATCGCGACGAAGCCGAACGCATGTTCGATGCCGCCGATCGTCACGACGTCATGCTGCTCGGCGAAGGCGCGATCGGCGCGGTGCGCAGCGGTCAGGCGAGCTTCGGCTTCACGGTGCCGAATCGCGACAAGAATATCCGCATGAAGCCCGAACTCGGCGGCGGCGCGCTGCTCGATGCGGGCAGTTATCCGCTGAGCCTGATTCGTCTGATGATTGGCGCGGCTCCGCAAAGCGTGCATGCCGTCGCGAACTGGGCCGAAACCGACGTCGATATCGCGCTGATGGCGACGCTCGTCTACGCCGATGGTCGTCGCGCGCAGCTTTCGTGCGCGATGGACGGCGCGAATCATCGGATGGCGACCATCGTCGGCAGCGACGGCACGATCGATACCGAATACCTCAATCACACGAGCGAGCAGACGCAAGGGCATCCGTACGGCTATCTGCCGAGCCAGATGCGCGTGCGGCGCGGCATCGCTCAATCGGTTGCGTTCGAGCCGGTCGCGTCGCAAACGGGCAGCGGCTTTTTCTACGCCGCCGAAAGTTTCGCGCGCATGGTCCGCACGGGCGATACCGCCGCCATCGCGTTCTACGCGCAGACGAGCCTCGACAACGCGGCGACGCTCGCGGCGATCATCGACAGCGCGCGCACGGGCAAGACCGTCGCGCTGTAAATCACGAAAGTCACGCGCCCGTCAGCGCGATGACCAGATCGAGAAACGCCCGCGTCTTGGCGGGCGGATGATGCCGCGACGGATGAAACGCATAGAGCGGAAAACGCTCGTCGGGCCAGTCGGGGAAAAGGTCGATCAGCCGGCCTTCCTCGATCAGATGTTCGTGGCCGAGCGCCAGAATCTGCGCGACGCCATAGCCCGACAAGCACGCGCTCAGCACAGCATCGTGCCGGGATCGTTGAGCGTGAGCTTGCCGCGCGTCTCAACGATCATGCGCTTCTTCTTCCGATGAAACTCCCACGGGTAAGGCCATCCCGTCTCGGGATCGCGAAACTCGATGCACGTATGCGCTTCGGTGCCGAGCGCTTGCGGCGTTTCCGGCCGTCCGTGCCGTTCGATATACGACGGCGCGGCGGCGACCGTGTGAATCGACGTATCGAGCAGCTTGCGCGCGACCAACGTCGAATTGCGCGGCTCGCCGAAGCGCACGGCGAGATCGAAACCATCGGCGATCATGTCGCCGAGGCGATCGCGCGTGAGCAGTTCCAGTTCCAGTTCGGGATGCGCGTGCAGAAACGCGTCGAGCCGCGGTCCGAGCAATAGCCGCGAAAAGATCGGATCGACATTGACGCGCAAGCGTCCGCACACGGCGGTCGCGCCGCCCGATGCGGTCGCCGCCGCTTCCTCCAGTCCGGCGAGATGCGGCATCACCTGTTCGAAGAAGCGGCGGCCGTCGTCGGTGAGCGAAACGGGGCGCGTGGTGCGATCGAACAGACGAATCTTCAGACGTGCTTCCAGTCGCGCGATGGCGCGGCTCACGCCCGGCTGCGACATGCCGAGCCGGTCGCCGGCGGCGGCGAAAGTGCCCGCGTCGACGATCGCCGATGAAATGGCTTCGATGTTATCGCGTGCCGGCGTGCGAGCGCGCAGAATGAAGCGCATCGCAACTCATCGGAGGAAGGACATGGAGCGAGTGTTCATTACCGGATCGAGCGACGGGCTCGGCTTGATGGCGGCGCAATTGCTCGTCGAACAGGGACACGAGGTCGTGCTGCATGCACGCAACGACGCGCGCGCCGACGACACGCGTCGCGCGGTGCCGCAGGCGCGCGCGGTCGTGACGGGCGATCTGTCGAGCATCGAGGAAACGCGCGGCGTGGCGGAGCAGGCGAACGCGCTCGGACGTTTCGATGCCGTGATTCATAACGCGGGCGTGGGCTATCGCGAGCCGCGTCGCATCGAAACCGTCGATGGTTTGCCGCACGTGTTCGCCATCAACGTGCTCGCGCCGTATGTGTTGACCGCGTTGATCGACAAGCCGTCGCGGCTCGTGTATCTCAGCTCGGGGATGCATCGCGGTTCGCGCGCCGATCTCGCCGATGCGCAATGGACGCGGCGTCGCTGGAACGGCTCGCAGGCGTATGCCGAAAGCAAATTCATGGATGTGGATGTGCTGCTGGCGCTGGCCGTCGCGCGCTATTGGCCGGATGTGCTGTCGAACGCGCTGGAACCGGGCTGGGTGCCGACGAAGATGGGCGGTGCGTCCGCGCCCGACGACATGGATCAGGCGCATCGCACGCAGGCGTGGCTCGCGGTCAGCGACGATCGCGACGCGCGCGTCTCCGGCCGGTACTTCTTCCACCTGCGCGAGCGCCCGTGCGATCCCGCCGCCCGCGACGAAGCGATGCAGGACGAACTCCTCGCGATCTGCGAACGCTTGTCGGGCGTCGCGCTCCCGCGATAAAAAAGGGCCCCGAAGGGCCCGTGAATACACTCTCTGGAGTTGGGAATCAGGCGTGCGCCTTGGCGATCTTGTCGACGGCCATCGAATCGGCGCGCTGACGTTCGTATTCCTGTTCGCTCATCGGCACGGTGTCCTTTTTGCCGAGATCGTTCAGGCGGATGCGATACGTCTCGCGCGCCGAATAAGCCGCGATCGATGCGATGATCGTCACGCCGAACGCGAGCGCGCCGACCGTCATCGGGATATTGTTCGATCCCGGCGGCGCGACTGCCGCGAACAGCGCGGGCAAGAGCGCGGTGATCGTCGTGCCGATGTTCTGCGCAATCGCCATCGCCGAGACGCGGGAGCGCGTCGGGAACAGTTCCGGGTAGAAGCTCGGGAAAATCGCGTTGTAGCCCTGATACACGACGCCCCACATCAGCAGCGACATCACGAACGCGAGCGGCACGTTGTGGATGCTGATCGCATAGAGATAAGCGAACGACAGCAGACCCGACAGCAGCGATCCGCCGATCATCAGCGGGCGGCGGCCGATCTTGTCCGACAGATTGCCGACGAACGGAATCACCAGCACCGCGAGGATATTGCCGACGACCGGAATCCACAGATACACGCTCTTGCTGAAGCCGATGCCGTACGACGACTGCACCGCATAGGCCGCGCCGAAGATCGTTGCGACGACCGGGATCACGTTCATCAGCGCCATGCAGACGACGCGCAGCATGTCGGGCGAGCTATTGGCGAAGGCTTCCTTGATCGGCGACTTCGGCAGATCGCCGTGCGCGCCTTCGGACGTGAAAGCCGGCGTTTCATGCACTTCCTTCCGGATGATGATGTAACCTGCGATCAGCACGACCGCCGACAGCAGGAACGGCACGCGCCAGCCCCAGGAATTGAACATGTCTTCCGGCATGAACGTGGCGAGCGGCAGGAACACGGCGGCGGCGGGAATCTGGCCCGCCTGCACGCCCTGCAGCGTGAAGCTCGCGTAGTAGCCGCGACGTCCGAACGGTGCGTGCTCGAGAATCATCGAGCTCGCGCCGGAGATTTCGCCGGCGACGGCAAAACCCTGAATCAGACGCAGCACGACGAGCAAGGCCGGTGCGAGCATGCCGACGCTGTGATACGTCGGCAGCAGGCCGACCGCCATCGTCGAGAAGCCCATCAGGAACATGCAGATCAGCAGCACGTTCTTGCGGCCGTGCGTATCGCCCAGATGGCCGAGCACGAACGCGCCGATCGGACGCGCGACGTAACCGACGCCGTACGTCGCCAACGACGCGATGATCGCCACCTTCGGATTGCCCGACGGGAAGAACAACTGGGGAAAGATAAGGGCCGCAGCCTGGGCGTAAATAAAGAAATCGTAGTACTCGAGCGCCGAGCCGATCCAGCCGCTCGCCGTCGCCTTTTTCGCCTGGCGGCCGCCGTGCGCGTCGTCCTTAGGGCTAGCCATGACAATGTCTCCGAACAATGGGGTTATCGAGTTGAACCTGATCTTGTTGCCACGTTTCGCCGTCGATGCGCGCCGCCCGTGGCTCGAGCGGCGGGGCAATCGATGTGGCCGGATCACGCGTCGCTCTGATGTGAAAGGAGAATAAGAGCGCGGCTTCTTTGGATCAACTTTTTGTGACAGGTTTTGCGCGATAATCGCACGCGTATGGTCGATCATCGAACGATTAGGGGGTTAGCACTACCCAATGGCTTAGCCGGATCGCCGAAACACGCAAGGTTCCATAACTAAACAGACATGTTTGCATGACTAAACCTGCACTAGAAAAGCGCGACTGGATTGCGGGACTGGAGAAGGGGCTGGCCATCCTCGAAGCCTTCGACGATCAGCACGCCCGCATGACGCCGACGCAGGCCGCCACGCGCACCGGCCTAACGCGCACGGCCGCGCGCCGCTATCTGCTGACGCTGGCGCATCTCGGCTACGTGCAGACCGACAGCAAGCTGTTCAATCTGACGCCGCGCGTGCTGCGGGTCGGCTGGTCGTACTTCGATTCGGCGCGGCTGCCGCGCATCGTGCAGCCGTATTTGCAGCAGCTGAGCGCGACCATCCACGAATCGGTGTATGTGAGCGTGCTGGACGAATGGGATCTCGTGATCATCGCGCGCAATGGCTCGACGCGCGTGATGAGCACCGGCTTCGTGCTCGGCGCGCGCGTGCCGGCGGCGCTGATGTCCAGCGGCATCGCGATGCTCGCCTACAAGGACGAGGCGTCCGTGCGGCAATGGCTCGATGCGACCGACTTCAAGCCCTTCATGCCGCTCACGATCACGAGCAAGGATGCGCTCTACGAGAAGATCAGGCAGGCGCGCGTCGACGGTTACGTCGTGATGGAGCAGCAGTTGCAGATGGGCGTGCGGGGCATCGCGGTGCCGATGAAGAACCGGCATGGCGAAGTGGTGGCGGCATTGTCCGCGAACATGCCGATCGGAAAGGAAACGAGCGAGGCGACGCTCGCTCGGGTGCTGCAGCCGTTGCAGGAAACGGCGCTGAACATGCTCAACGTGATCTAGCGCCGATTCAGCTTACTCGAACATGTGTCCGGTTGCGTGGCGACCAGATCGTTCCAGATGGTCTGGAAATGCAGCCAGCCGATATATTCGCTGCCGACGTGCTCGCGGCTGTAGCGCGCGATCTTCGGTGACGAGCTTCGGCGCGATGCCGGTCTGTTCGATCATCAGTTGCTGCTGGCAGCAGCGTTCCAGCGCGATAAACCAGAACGCGGCGGAATCGATGCTATGACGGCTCGCCGTCAGCAGGCCGTGATTCTGGTGGATGGCGGCCTTCACGCCCTTGAACGCGTTCGCGACCTTGTTGCCGCCATTGACTTCGACGGCGACCTTGCCGGCTTCATCGCCGATCACGACGTGATCTTCGAAGAACGCGCAGGCATCCTGCGAGATCGGAGCCAGCGGCTTGCCGAGCGACGCGAACGCGGTGCCGTAGACGGTGTGCGCGTGGCACATCGCCACGATGTCCTGATGCTGCTCGTGCACGGCGGCGTGCAGCACGAAGCCGGCGCGGTTGATCGCGTGCGTGCCTTCGACGACATTGCCTTCGTGATCCGCGCAGATCAGATCAGGTTCGAGAGCTTGACCTGATTGAAGTGGATCGCCATCGGGTTGGTCCAGTACAGACCGGGATGTTCCGGATCGCGCACGGTCAGATGGCCGGCGAAACCGTAATCGAAGCCCTGAATGGCGAACGCGTGGCACGCGGCGACCAGACGCTCCTTCAGATACTGACGATGCTCGGCGTGGCTCTTGAATTGCGGCAGTTCGGGGAAAATCAGCCCTTCTTGCGTCGGCTGATAGATCGACACCTTGCCTTCCTGGACGATCGATTTCGATTCGGGTTTTTCAAGCACGTCGCTCATGGCGGTCTCCATTGTTTGTCGGGGACGGCGGCCGGCGCGCAATCAGGCGTCGTGCCGCGTTATCGATATGGTCGCGCGGTCGAGGCCCGATGACAAACGATCGATGTTCATGCATACGTGAATCATATTCATGCATGCATGAACGCATGAGAACTATTCCATGTCTGACGCAGCATCAACGTTTGGCCCAGAAATCGCGCTGCACGCGCAGCACCTCGTCCTCCACTTCCGCGACGGGGCCGATCAGATCGACCGGCTTCTGGCAGTGATCGAACACATAGCGCGACGACACGCTCATGGTTGGATTTTCGGCGTGATTGCCGGTGGCTTCGAGCAGACGCGCTTCGGTGAGTCCGTACACCACCCGGCCGATGTTCGCCCAATACGCGGTGCCCGCGCACATGCAGCACGGCTCCACCGATGTGTACAGCGTGCAGCTCCACAGATACTCGGGCGTGAAGTTCATCGCGGCGACGCGCGCCAGCACGGATTCGGCGTGATTGACCGTGTCGACGTTGCCTTGCTCCATGAGCACGGTTTCCTGGTCGGGGCCGACGAGGATTGCGCCGAAGGGATGGTGACCGAGCAAGGTTGCGCGTTCGGCGATCGCGCTTGCACGGCGTAGGTGGCGTACTTGTTGTTCTTTTGTTGGCTTTAGGCCTTGGGGTGGGGGAGTTTCTTGATGCTTGGTGATTGTCATGGTCGATTTTTCCTTTTTTTGATTCAGGAAGGATAGCTTATATGGTGAGGGTTTTCGGGATTTGGTTTTATTATTTTGGATTACTTATTAATGTGTCGTGCGTTTCTTTTCAGTAGCCGCCTCCCCGGCGGAGGGGTTACTTTCTTTGCGGTGGCAAAGAAAGTAACCAAAGAAAGCCGCTTGTCCGATCCTAAGCACCTTCTTGGTCGGCCCCGGCACAGGACTTTCTACTTGGCACAGCAGTAGCGAGTGCTCCTGCGGTGCGTTCGGTTAGTGGTTCCCATGCGATTCGCGCTTTCTCGCCCACCTCGGTAACGGTCCCCTTCGGCTTACTCCGGCCCGCTCGCGCGGCCGGTTTAGGTACGTATAAGCAACCGGCAGGTGATTGGCGAAACGACCTTGCACACCGCATCGCTTTCTACGTTATTCGGCCCTACCTTGGTTAGCGCGTTTGCAAGTAACGATGCTTTCGCAGATCTGTCGCAGTTGTGAGTTTGAGTCTGCGCCGCGTGTGTGATTGCCGGCAAGGCACGCGCTCTGTGCTGGGTGCAGCGCTGAAAACGCAATGCTTTGAAGTGTGCTTTGGTTTGGCATAAGCCTTGATTCGCATTTCGCAGCTTTGCGTCTAACTGCCTTAGCTACACATGGCGCAAGTTCTTCGTCGAAGCCTTAACCGAGGTAGGGCCGAATAACGATAAAACCGATGACGCATTCGAGGTCGTTTCGCTGAACACCTGCCGGTTGCTTGTACGGCCCTAAACCGGCCGCGCAGCGAGGCCGGAGTAAGCCGAAGGGGACCGATACCGACGTAGGCGAGAAAGCGCTAATCGCATGGGGACCAGCGCCCGAACGTCTAGCGCGAACACTCGCTACTGCTGTGCCAAGTCTCTAATACTGTGCCGGGGCCGCTCAAGAAGGTGCTCAGGATCGGACAAGCGGCTTTCTTTGGTTACTTTCTTTGCCGCCGCAAAGAAAGTAACCCCTCCGCCGGGAAGGCGGTTACTGAATAACCACCCCAACAAACCCAAGCCAAGCCCGCTCTATCGGAAACCGCAAAAAAAAAACCGGACCGAAGCAAACCGCCACGATCCGTCCACATCGAAAAGTGGCAGGCAATTCGACATGGCGGAATGTTCCAATGCACAGTCCATGCCATACCTGCAACCCGCATGATCACGCCCAACATGTAACGCACTCACCAACGCTTGAAGCCGAACTGTTCGCCCATCCCCACCTTTCGCTCTGAAACAAAACCGACACCATCCCTCATTACCATCGTCGTTCCGACGCAGCCCACAGCCCACGATAACGAGGATCGCCCATGCCCGCAGACGCGAAGACCCGCCGCTCATTGATCAAAGGACTGCTCTCCGGCGCGGGGCTCGCGCTGACCGGATCGCGTATCGGCGATGTGCTCGCGCAATGCGTCACGCCCGCCGTCGTCACGTCCGACAAGCTGCGTCCGCACGTGCCCGGCGGCGTGATGAGCGGCGATGTCACCGCGACCAGTGGCATCGTGTGGAGCCGGGCGGATCGGCCGTCGCGGATGATCGTCGAATACTCGACGAGCGAAAACTTCGCCACGTTCCAGCGGCGCATCGGGCCGGCCGTGCTCGAAAGCTCCGACTTCACCGGACGCGTCGATCTCACCAGCCTGCCGCCCGGCGCGGACGTGTTCTATCGCGTGCGCTTTCAGGATCTCGTCGATGGCAAGGCGTTCAGCGAACCCGTCACGGGCCGTCTACGCACCGCATCGATCGATGCGAACAAGCCGATCACCTTCGTGTTCTCGGACGACGAAGCTGGGCAGGGCTGGGGCATCAACGAACGCTTCGGCGGATATCGCATCTATGAAGCGATGCGCCGCGAATCGCCGGATTTCTTCATCCATTCGGGCGATCAGATTTACGCGGACAGCGTGATCGAGTTCGAAGTGAAGCTGCCCGACGGCACGATGTGGCACAACATCGTCACCGAAGGGAAGTCGCATGTCGCGCAGACGCTCGACGATTATCGCGCGGCCTTCGCCTACAACCAGCTCGATACGGCCAAGCGCCGCTTCGCCGCCGACGTGCCGTTCCTCGTGCAATGGGACGATCACGAAGTGCGCAACAACTGGTATCCCGGCGAGCAGATCGGCGCGGCGGAAAAGCGCTATCAGACGCGCGCCGTGTCGCTGCTCGCCGCGCGCGCGAAGCAGGCGATGTTCGAGTACAACCCGTTCCGCATCAATCAGCTCGATCCGGAGCAGATTTATCGCGCGTTTCAGTTCGGGCCGCTGCTCGATGTGTTCATGCTCGACGAGCGTTCCTATCGCGGGCCGAATTCGACGAACCTGCAAACGCGTCTCGATGCCGACTCCGCGTTTCTCGGCTCGCAGCAGACCGAATGGCTGAAGGCGTCGCTCAAGCAGTCGCGCGCGACGTGGAAGGTGATCGCGAGCGACATGCCGATCTCGCTCGTCGTCCCCGATGCGAATCCCGACGTGCCCAAAGGCACCTTCGAAGCCTGGGCGAACGCGGACAACGGCGCGCCGCTCGGCCGCGAACTCGAAGTGAAGGAGATTCTCGGCTTCATCAAGCGCGAGGACATCAAGAACGTCGTCTGGGTCACCGCCGATGTGCACTACGCACAAGCGACCTACTACGATCCGACGCGCGCGAAGTTCAGCGATTTCAAGCCGTTCTGGGAATTCGTCGGCGGTCCGATCAACGCGGGCACCTTCGGCCCGAACGATCTCGACACGACCTTCGGCCCCGATCTGCGCTACGTCAGCGTGCCGAAGGACAATCCGCAAAATCGCTCGCCGGCCGCGCTTCAGCAGTATTACGGTCGCGCGAAAATCGATCCGCAAAGCCGCACGATGATCGTGTCCCTGCACGATCTCAACGGCAAATCGCTCTACGAAGTGAAGCTCGATCCCGAAGCCTGAATGCGCGGCGACGAAGACGGCGCGAGGCAGCCAAGCCCGACGAGCGTCGCTTCGATGGCGTCATCGAGCGGCGTGTGCGGTTCGCGGCCGAGCGTCGCGACGAGCCGCGTATTGCTCATGCGGATCGGCTCGCGCCATAGATAACGCATTTCGCGCAGTTCGCGGAAAGTCGTGTTGAACGGCGCGGCGACTGCGAGCAATCACCACGGAAACGCGGCGATGCGCGGTTCGTGCCCGCTGCGTCGCGCGACCGTGCGCTGAACGCGGCCGCGAATTGCGTGCCGTCTGCGTCCCAGTGACCGGCCATGTTGAAGCGCGCGAAGGCGCTAAGCGAATCGCGTTTCGCGAGCAGTTCGATCATCGTGCGCGCGACATCCGGCAGATACGACTATTCGTGGCCGATTCCGCGCGCGTTGGGCACGCTGATCTTCCGCACCGGTTTGCCCGGCGTCACGAGTCCTTGCGAAAACCAATTGTTGCCCGCGTTCGGCCCGAAAAAATCCCCCGCGCGCACGATGATCACGCGCGCGCCTTCCTTGCTCGCGCGCTCCAGCCGCGCTTCCATCTCGACGCGAATCGCGCCTTTCGTCGTGACGGGACGTTGCGGCGCGTCGTCGTCGATGAGCGGAAACGCGTCCGGCCCGAAGTTGTAGACCGTGCCCGGCAACACGATGGTCGCGCCTTCGATCTTCGCCGCCGCGATGGTGTTGTCGAGCATCGGCAGGACGAAATCGGCCCAGCGCTTGTAGCCCGGCGGGTTCACCGCATGCACGATCACCGATGCACCGCGCGCCGCCCGCGCCACGTCCGCGCCACGTCCGCGCGATTCATCGCATCGCCGCTGATCCATTCGATGCCGTCGCCTGAGTGAGAATTGCCCGCGCCACGCGTGAGCGCGCACCTGCCAGCCGGCGTCGCGCAATTGCCGCGCCATTTCCCCGCCGATGCCGCCCGTCGCGCCGAGTACCAGAACCGTGTCTTTCCGCGTCATGATCCGCTCCGTCGATTGAGTCGATGAAGGGATTTTCCGCGCATTGCCATTGCAATAAAATTGCCTAACATCGTAGAGCGGATATACAAATTCGTATGGCGGACATCATCGGCTGGGAGTTGTACCGGACCTTTCTCGCGGTGCTTCAGGAAGGCTCGTTGTCGGGCGCGGCGCGCGCGCTCGGCATCACGCAGCCGACGGCGGGAAGGCATGTCGAAGCGCTCGAGCGGGCGCTGAACGTCAGTCTCTTCACGCGCTCGCAGATCGGCCTGCAACCGACCGATGTCGCGCTCGCGCTGCAATCGCACGCGGAGGCGATGCAGAGCACGGCGGCGTCGCTGGAACGCGCGGCGAGCGGGCATGCGGGCGGCGCGGACGTGCAGGGCGTCGTGCGTATTTCGGCGAGCGAGGTCATCGGCGTGGAAGTGCTGCCGCCGATCATCGCGGCGCTGCGCGAGCGGCATCCGGGCTTGATTGTCGAACTCGTGTTGTCGAATCGCGTGCAGGATCTGCTGCGGCGCGAAGTCGATATCGCCGTGCGGATGGTGCGGCCGAAGCAGGCGCAACTCGTCGCGCGGCGCGTCGGGCGCATCGAGGTCGGGCTGCATGCGCGCCGCGATTATCTCGACCGGCACGGCACGCCGCGCACCGTCGAGGCGCTGAGTCAGCACGCGGGCATCGGCTACGACCAGGTGACCGCGTATATCCGCGAGGCGAGCAAGACGCTGCCTGGTTTCTCGCGCGAGCTGTTCGCGATGCGCGCCGACAGCGATCTCGCGCAACTCGCGCTGATTCGCGCGGGCGCGGGCATCGGCGCGTGTCAGGTGGCGCTCGCCCGGCGCGATGGCCTCGTGCGCGTGCTGCCGAAACTGTTCGCGCTGCCGCTCGAAACCTGGGTGACGATGCACGAAGACCTGCGCGCCAGTCCGCGCTGCCGCGCCGCCTTCGATGCGCTCGCCGACGGCCTCGAACAGTACGCCGCGCACTGACTCGCAAACTGGCCTGCTCGCGCGTGGCGCAGGCGTCTCTGTGCGTGCGTCGCGGCGCGCTTCAGAATGGCGCATCGCCTAGATACAGAGCTGACCGCCATGACCTTCATCAGCGCCAATCTCCTGCTCGCCTGGTCCGCCTACTTCGTCGGCACCGCGAGCCCCGGCCCGAGCAATCTGGCGATCATGTCGATCGCGAGCACGTCGGGGCGTCGCGCGGCGTTCGAGTTCGCGGCGGGCGTCATGTCCGGCTCGTTCTTCTGGGCGATGCTCGCGGCGCTCGGGCTGTCCGCCGTGCTGACCGCGTACTCGGGCTTTCTCGTCGCCGTGAAAATCTGCGGCGGGCTGTATTTGCTGTGGCTGGCGTTCAAGTCGGGCCGATCGGCGCTTCGGCCGAAAGTGCGCGCGGCATCGGCGCAGGCGGAAGAACATAGCGTCCGACGTCTCTATGCGCGCGGCGCGCTGCTGCATCTGACCAATCCGAAAGCGATCCTCGTGTGGATATCGGTGGCCGCGCTCGGCTCGGGTTCGTCGTCGATGCATACGGTGATCGCCGGTTGCCTGTGCATCGGCGTCTGCGTGTTCGGCGGTTATGCGGCGCTGTTCTCGATGCCCGCCGCGCGTCGCGTCTATGCGCGCATCCAGCGCGCGCTCGATGCCGGTCTCGCGCTCATGTTCGGCGCGGCCGGTCTGCGTCTGTTGACGTCGCGTGTCTGAAATCACCCGGACCGATCCGCCAGATTTGCACTTTCGCAACTGATTTGGCGTTCTTTTTTTGCTTCCGCTTGGCGGCGATGGCCGTTCGCGTCTAGTCTCGAATGAGACGACGAAATCAGACGACGAACGATTGCCCGAACGATGCCCTCGAACGAATCCTCGACAGACGCGCGTCCGATCGACGCTCATGGCGCGCCTTCAGCTTCCGCCCACGCCTGGACGCATACGCCGTCCGCCGCTTTCGATACGCTCGCCCACACGCTACGCGACGCCTTCACCTCACTCGGCCGCGAACTCGTCGCGATCAAACCCAGCGCGGCGCGATCGCGCTTCGCCACGCAGGCGATGCTCTCGGTCGCGCTCGCCGTGGCGCTGGCCTACGCGTTCAATCTGACCAACATCTGGTGGGCGGCGATCAGCGGCTTCGCGGTGATGCAGTCGAAGTTCAGCGCCTGCGCGCAACGCGGCGTGCATCGCGTGCTCGGGACGGTGGCGGGCGCGCTGCTCGGCGCGGTCGCGGGTCCGCTCATCGGCGATGTGCCGTGGCTGTTCGTGCCGCTGCTCGGCGTGATCGCGGGCGTATCGGTGTATCGCGCGCTTGTGTCGGACGCGGGCTACGCGTGGGTGCTCGGCGCGGTGACGTCGCTGATGGTGACGTTCGAGGCGCACCGGCTCGCGTCGGCATCGGCGACGGCGACCTTCGCGCTGTTGCGCGTCGGCGAAGTGATGGTCGGCACTTTCGCGTGCGTCGCGGTGTCGGCGCTGTTTCATGCGGGCGTGCAGCAGTATCGCAAGTCGCGCGGTGCGGCGACGATGCCCGAGGCGCAAGCCGCCGCGACGGCCGATCGCGTCGACGGGCGCAATCCGGTGACGGCGCAAACCGTGACGGTGATGCCGTCCGATGCGTCGCTCGCCGTGCAGACGCTCGAAGCCACGCATACGGCACGCGCGGAACAGGCCGCGCACGCGATGCGCAAGCGCCTCGCGTGGCAAAGCGCGTGGGCGGTGATGATCCTCGCGTCGCTCGCTTATGTGTGGGACTTGCCCGGCTTCGCGCAGGCGATGGTGACGGCGATTGCAGTCGTGATTCTGCCCGCATCGGCGTTGAGCCAGCCGACGCGCCGGCCGATCGTCACGCGGATGGTCCAGCGCCTGCTCGGCTGCGTGCTGGCCGGCGCGGCGAGTCTCGCGCTGCTGCCGCTCGTCGGCGACGATCCGCTCGCATGCATGCTCGCGCTATGCGTGGGCGTGTGGCTCGGCTGTCACGTACAAACCGGCTCGCAGGGCGCGAGCTACGTGGGACGGCAGTTCACCATCGCGTTTTTGATGGTGTTCGTGCAGGATCATCAGTGGTCGTCGGACCCGATGCCCGCCGCGATGCGCCTGGTCGGAATACTCGGCGGCATCGCGGTGCTGGCGGTGGTGATCGCCATCGGCACCGCGCGGACGGAGCGCCGCGCGATGCCGTAATCGCGGCATCAGTTCTCTTCGGCCCAGGCGAGATTCTCGCGCGCCATCAGCGCCGATGATGCCGCCGGTCCGAACGTCCCCGACGTATAGCCGCGCGGCCGGTCGTTCAGTTCTTTCCAGCCGTTGAGAATCGGCTCGACCCACGTCCACGCCGCTTCCAGTTCGTCGCGACGCATGAAGTGCGTGGGGCGGCCGCGAATCACGTCGATCAGCAGACGCTCGTAGGCTTCGGCGCGACGCTGCGTCATGGCCTGTTGCAGATCGAGATTCAGATTCACCGGTTGCATGTGCATGCCGCTGCCGGGTTCCTTCGCCATCATCTGAAGCTGGATGGACTCTTCCGGCTGCAAGGTGATGGTCAGGCGGTTGCCGTAATGACGCGGGCCGTCCGGGATGATCGAGAACGGCAGATCGGCGAAGTCGATGACGATTTCCGAGCGGCGGTTCTGCAGACGCTTGCCCGTGCGCAGGAAGAACGGCACGTTGGCCCAGCGCCAGTTGTTGATCTGCGCGCGCAACGCGACGAAGGTTTCCGCGCGGCTGTCGGCCGGCACGTTCGCTTCCTCGAGATAGCCCTTGACCGCCTCGCCGCCGACCGCGCCCGCCGTGTACTGGCCGCGCACGGTATCGCGCGCGATATCGGCGACGGTCATCGGACGCAGCGACTTGAGCACCTTGAGCTTTTCGTCGCGCACGGCGTCGGGATCGAGCGAGACCGGCGGTTCCATCGCGACGATGCACAGCAGTTGCAGCAAGTGGTTCTGCACCATGTCGCGCAGCGCGCCGGTGTGATCGTAGAAGCCCGCGCGGCTGCCCACGCCGACCGTCTCCGACACGGTGATCTGCACGCTCTTGATATACGGCGCCTGCCACAGCGGCCCGAAGATCGCGTTGCCGAAGCGCAGCACCATCAGGTTCTGCACCGTTTCCTTGCCGAGATAATGGTCGATGCGATAAATCTGCTCTTCCTTGAAGTGCCGGCCGACCGCATCGTTGATGGCGACCGCCGAGGCCAGATCGTGACCGAGCGGTTTTTCCAGCACGACGCGCGAGTGGGCATCGACGATGCCGGCTTTATCCAGGTTGTCGCAGATGGTCGTGAACAGTTCCGGCGACGTCGACAGATAGAACACGCGCTGCGAACCGGGGCGCACGGCTTGCGCCAAACGCTCGAAGTCCGAGGGATTTTCCACGTCGATGCGCACGTAATCGAACAGCGCGAGGAATTTGTCCCATTGCTGGGCATCGAAGGCGCTCGCGTCGATAAACTTGCGCGACTGCTCTTCCATGAAATTCTTCAGGTAATCCTCGCGCGTCCAGTCTTTACGGCCGATGGCGAGAATGCGCGTGTCGGCGGGCAGATTGCAGTGCGTGTGCGCCATGTACAGCGCGGGCAGCAGCTTGCGCGCCGCCAGATCGCCGCCGCCGCCGAAGATGATCATGTCGAGCGGACGCTCGTTGGTAGCCGAAGTTTGAGTCGTCATGGTGCGTGAGCCGTTGATGTTTCGGATGAGCCGATGCGCGCGGACCGGCACGATCGGTCGAGACGGTTATGTTGCATGGTTTGCCGACTTTTTGCACGGCGCATGCGCTAACGCCCGTTCGATTTCCGCAAGAAAGTGCGAACGTCGCGGCAGGCGCGCGTGTTTAGCGCGTATCGTGAAACGCGGGCGCGCCGTTCAGCGACTGCTCCGCGCGCAGCATCGCGACGGCGAGATCGAGGAACGCGCGCACTTTCTGCGTGACGTGCCGTCCTTCGCGATGCACGAGATGGATCGGCACGGGCGGCGGCGCGAAATCGTCGAGCACGCTGACGAGGCTGCCGTCGCTCACGTATTGCGCGATCTGATACGACAGCAGCCGCGCGATGCCGAAGCCCGCGAGCGCGGCGGTGATCGCCGAATCGTTGGTGGTGGTCGTGAGACGCGGATGCGTGCGCACCAGAATCTGCTTGTCGCCGTCGTGCAGCCGCCATTCGGCGGGCGCGGATGCGCCGGTATTGGCGATGATCGTATGGCCGTCGAGCAGATCGTCGGGATGTTTGGGCACGCCATGTTCCGCGAGATACGCGGGCGACGCGCACAGCACGCGCCGCACGCGTCCGACGGGAATCGCCTGCAAGGTGGAATCCGGCAATTGCGCGATCCGCACGGCGACGTCGATGCCTTCATCGACCAGATTCACGACACGATCGACGAACCAGCAGTTAACGTCGGCTTCCGGATAGCGCCGCAGATAGTCGAGCACGACGGGCGTGACGTGCAGGCGGCCGAACATGGTCGGCGCGGTCAGCGAGAGCAGGCCGCGCGGCGCGGAATGCGTGCCCGCGGCGGACAGTTCGGCATTGCCTATTTCGCCGAGAATGCGCCGGCAGTCCTCGAAATAGCCGCTGCCGGCATCGGTCAGACGGACGACGCGCGTCGTGCGCGTGAGCAGCCGCACGCCGAGATGCTCTTCGAGCTCGGTGACGACGCGGCTCACGACCGACGGCGACACCTCCATCTTGCGCGCCGCCGAGGCGAAACCGCCGGTCTCGACCACGGTGACGAAGGTCGCTATTGCCTGGAATCGGTCCATGTCGAAGCGCGAGAAAAGCGCGGTGTTGTCGATGCCCGTGCATTCTCGTGGATGCGGGACCGTGGCGCAATCACAGCTCCAGTTTCAGTTCCGTCGATCCATCCCCCTCCGCCGCCGGCACCGCACAACAAATCAACGCTTCGCCCTCGCCGACCTCGAACGCTGGCGCGCTCTTATACGACACCGCGCCCTGCACGATCCGCGTTCTGCACGTCCCGCAGGTTCCGCCACGGCAACTGAATTCCGCCGGGATATCCTGCGCTTCGGCAAGTTCGAGCAGCGTGCCGTTTTCCGGCTTCCACGGCACATCCTTGCCCGATTTGACGAACTTGACGACCGCTTCCGTCGCGGCAGGCTTTAAAGGCTTCGCTTCGATACCGCCGTCCGGCAAACGCACCAACGACGCCGGTCCGAACGCTTCCGCGTGCACGCGCGCATCGGCGATATTGAGCTTGCGCAGACCGTCGTAAAGCGCCTGCATGAACGCGCCCGGTCCGCACAGATAAAAGTCGTAGTCGTTGAAGGGCAGAAAGCTCGTCAACAGATCCATGTCGATGCGCCCGGACACGTCGTAATCGCGCTTGAATTCAGCGCCTTGCGGATCGCTCAGCACGCGCACGACCGTGACCGCGCCGCCCGCGCGTCGCACGAGTTCGTCGATCTCGTCGCTGAACGCGCGGCTCGCGAGCGTGCGCGCCGACACGATCAGCCACGTCGGACGCACGCGACGCTTGCGCAAGCTTTCGTAGACGATGTGCCGCAACATCGCGAGCATCGGCGTGATGCCGACGCCGGCCGCCAGCAACACGGCCGGACGCCGTTCCATCGCGTCGATCGTGAAGTCGCCGGCGGGCGCGCGCGCTTCGATCACGTCGCCGGTTTTCACGGCATCGTGCAGATGCGACGACACGCGTCCCTCGCGCTTCACGCTGATCCGCACCGCGTCATCGGACGGCGCGAGCGACAGCGTGTACGTGCGCAACGACGGCTTCGCGTCGCCCGGCAGCGTCACGCGGATCGGCAGATGCTGACCTGCCTCGTGCGGCACGATGCCCGCGCCGTCCGCCGGTTCGAGCCAGAAGGAACGGATCGCGTCGCTCTCGTCGACGATACGGCTCACGCGAAACGGCCGCCACGCGTTCGCCAGCTTCGCGGCCTTCAGGCGCTCGGCGGTCGCGTGCCAGTCGCCGGTCATCAGCGAATTCGGCGACCAGCCCGCGTCGCGAAACGTCCAGCGCAAGGGCAACGCGGCTTCGCGCAGCACGATGCGTCGCGGCGTGAAGCGCCACAGCCGTTCCGCGCCCTGAAACGCGGCGGTTTCGGGCGAATCGAGCAGCACGTCGGCATCGCCCGCGAGTTGCAGCATGTCGCCGGTTTCGAAGTCCGCGAACAACAGTCCCGCGCGGCCGTTGACGTGGATATTCCCCAGCGTGTTGAAGAACGAATTGCCCGCGAAGTCCGGCACGGTGAACGATCCGTCGTCGGCCACGCGCACGAAGCCCGCGCGTCCGCCGCGATGCGATACGTCCACCTGACGATGCCCGTCCTCGCGATCGAAATACGACGCGACGAAGAACGTATCCGCGCGTTCGATCATCGCGCGCGTGCGCGGCGTGAGCGCATCGGCGACGATCGGCTGCGCGGTCGACGGCTCGGCCGGATCGCGCACGAAAGCGAAATCGCGCAACTGGATGTACTGCGGGCAATTGCCGAAACTCTGTTCGACGGCCACGCGAAACGCATCGCCATCGCGCCGTTGCAGCACGCCGTTCATGCGATTGCGCCGCCGCGTATGAAGCTCGATGCCGAGCATGCCGATGGACGCGCCATCGTGCATGCCGGCGTCGGCGGGATCGAGCGGATCGCGCTTCACGGCGATGTCGAGCGTCACCGCGTCGGGCGTCCGCATGAAGCCGGGCTGGCCCGCGAGCATCGTCGCCCATGCGTTGCCGTCCGCATCCACGCTGCCGAACACGGCGAACGGCAATTGCGCGAAGAACTGCCGATGCTGCTCCGGCATGTAGTCGCGCACGACGCGCTTGCCGACTTCGCTCATGCGCGCGTCTGCGCCGATGCTCTTCTGCAACGCGATCTCGCCGCGATGCCAGGTCGACTGCGCGATGCCTGCGGGAAGGGAAGGAACGCGGGCGTTCATGATGTCGACCTCAGGCGGCCAGTCCGATCTTGGTCTTGCGGAATTCGACGAAGCGCGGCAAGGCTTCGACGCGACGCAGCCACGCGTTCACATGCCGATACCCCGACAGATCGACGTTGCCTTCCGGCGCGCTCGAAATATAGCTATAGAGCGCGATATCCGCGATGGTCGGATGCGTCGCGCCGATATCGGCGATCCAGTCGCGCGTCTGCAATTCTTCGTCGAGAATCTGCAGCACGGCATGCGCGCGCGATGACTTCGTCGGCATCGAACTTCGCGCCGAACACGGTGACGAGACGCGCCGCCGCCGGCCCGAACGCGATCTGTCCCGCCGCGACCGACAACCAGCGCTGCACGGCGGCGGCTTCGAACGGCGATTCGGGCAGCCATTGCGTGCTGCCGGACTTTTTCGCGAGATAGACGAGGATCGCGTTCGAATCGTCGATGACGTGCTCGCCGTCGACGAGCAGCGGAATCTGGCCGAAGCGATTCATCCGCAGATAGTCGGGCGTCTTGTGCTCGCGCGCGGCGAGATCGACCTCGACAGCTTCATGCTCGACGCCGAGCAGATGCAGAAACAGACGCGCGCGATGCGCGTGGCCCGACAGCGGATGGTGGTAGAGCTTCATGGCAAGGTCCGTTGGTGAGTAGCGTGTCGGCCGGGGACATCCCGGCTTCTGAAACTCAGTATGGAACCTTGCTCAGTGAAGTTGAATAGCAGGAAAAATCAAATGACTGTTCGCGTTGCGAGAACAGTGGCCGCTAATTCTGCTGCGGCACGTTGGCCTTATTGCCCGCGAGCGGTGCGCCGTAACCGCCGTTTCCGTCGTTATTCGGCAGGCCGTTGACCATCTGCGCGCGTGGATCGGTCGGATTAAGATTCAACTCGCCCGCCTGCACGTTGCCGTGCGACGGATACTGGCTGCCGACCGGCGCATTCGGCATGAGGCTGGTGCTGTTCTGCTGCGCGCTCATGTCGGTTTCCGGGCTCGGCGGATGCAACTGCGCAAAAGCCGCGGACGCCGCCAGCAGCGACGAAGCGAACACAACGGCGTGAAGCGAAAAGTGGCGTGTCATGGCTGACTCCTGAATAGACCGCACCGATTCAGTGTAGTCCCGCGCGGCAAAGGCCGTCGCGATCACCCTACCGCCGACCAGTCCAGCCTTTGTCGTTACTTCTTGCGCTTCTTCAGGTGCGCGTTGCGCTCGGCCCGTTCATCGATGATGCGCACGCGTTGCTTGTCCTTCAGTTTTTTCCATTGCTTGCATTCGTCCTTCGTGCGCAGACAGCCGATGCACAGCCCGGTCTTCTTGTCGAATTCGCAAATCTTGATGCAAGGCGATTCCACTCCCATGATCCGTCTTCCGTGATATCCGAGGATGATGCGGAGCAAATTTCGCATGCGCCATGCCCGCGCATCCAACTGATTGTTTCGATCAGCGCGATAGAGTCGCGGCGCATCCCGAAGGTTCTCACCTTGTATCGAACGGCATGTGCCTTGCTTATTAAACAAATGCATGGCAAAAGCGGGTCATGCAGACGTGGCATCATGCGTTTATCCGCGCCTGTCCCCGAAGTCAAAACGAGCGAGCCATCCATGCCGCAAGCCTCCGGGCCACGACGTTCCCCCGCAAAAATTTTGCCGCCCGAAGCGCCGGGTTTGCGCGCGCTCGCATCGCTGGTGACGGGCGTGATCGTCATCTGCGCACTGTACTTCGGTCGCGCGGTGATGATTCCGATTATCCTCGCGATTCTGTTGAGCTTCCTGCTCGCGCCGTTCGTCGACATGCTGCGTCGGCTGAAACTGGGGCAAGTGCCGTCGGTGATCGTCGCGGTGGCGGTGGCGCTGACCGTGCTGACCGGCGTCGGCGCGCTGATCGGCGCGCAGGTCGCGCAACTGGCGGGCGATCTGCCGAAGTATCAGGTCGCCATCGAGCGCAAGATCGACACCGTGCAGAGCCTGACCGTCGGACGCGCCGACGAGTTTCTCGGCCGCGCATCGAGCGCGCTGAAGCGGCTGTCGCCCGCGCGCGAGCAGGAGCCGCGCAAGGACGAGAACAGTCCGAGTTCGTCGCCGATCGATCAGCCGATGCCGGTCGAAGTGCACGAGCCGTCGCCGTCGCCGCTGGAACTGGCGCAGCGCTTTCTGTCGCCGGTGATCAGCCCGCTGGAGACGACCGGCATCGTGCTTGTCGTGGCGATCTTTATCCTGTTGCAGTGCGAGGATTTGCGCGACCGGTTGATCCGCCTGTTCGGTTCGCGCGACCTGCATCGCGCCACGACCGCGATGGAGGAAGCCGCGCGCCGCCTGTCGCGCTATTTTCTGGCGCAGCTCGGCATTAATCTGGGCGTGGGCATCGTCATTTCGATCGGGCTGGCGATCATCGGCGTGCCGGGCGCGTTGCTGTTCGGCGTGATGACCGCGCTGCTGCGTTTCGTGCCCTACGTCGGGACGTGGATCGCGGCGCTCGTCGCGGTGGTGTTCGCGGCGGCGGTCGGCCCCGGCTGGAGCATGCTGGTCTGGACGATGGTGCTGTTCGGCACGACCGATATCGTTGCCGGGCAAGTCGTGGAGCCGCTGCTGTACGGGCATAGCACGGGTTTGTCGCCGTTCGCGGTGATCGTCGCGGCGATCTTCTGGAGCTGGATCTGGGGGCCGATCGGCCTCGTGCTGTCGACGCCGCTGACACTGTGCCTCGTGATTCTCGGCCGGCACGTCGATCGCCTCGAATTCCTCGACGTGCTGTTCGGCGACCGGCCCGCGCTGACGCCTGCGGAGAATTTCTATCAGCGTCTGCTCGCCAACGATCCCGACGAAGCGCTGTTGCAGGCGGAATCGCTGCTGAAGGAGCGCTCGCTGATCGCCTATTACGACGAAGTCGCGCTCGAAGGCTTGCGGCTCGCGCATAACGACATGCTGCGCGGCGTGGTGACGGCGGACCAGTTGCGGCGCATCAACGAGTCGGCGCTGGATATCATCGAAGGCCTCGAAGATACCGACGATCTGCCGGTTCCCGTGCGTCAGCGCGAGGAATTGCCCGCGAGCTTCGAGTCGTCGGACGAGGCGACGCGCATGGCGCCGGAATTGCCGCCCGCGCATTTCGATGCCGTGAAGGAGGGCCACACGGCGTCGGTGCTGTGCATCGCGGGACGCAGCGAACTCGACGATCTCGCGGCGACCATCGCCGTGCAACTGTTCCGCAAGCACGGCCTGTTCGCGGACTTGGCGGGCTACGAGCGTTTCTCGCGCGGACGCTTCGGCGAGGTCGATCTGACGGGCGTGACGATCATCTGCGTGGTGTCGTTCGATGCAGCGGAGTCACCGCCGTATCTGCGCAATTTGCTGCGGCGGCTGCATCAGCGCGCGCCGGGCGCGGAACTGATCGTCGGACTGGTGTTCGCCGAAAGCGAATTGCAGGGCGAAGTGCTGGTGCGCACGAGTTCGGCGGCGGTGTCGCTCAAGGAACTGGTCGATGCCTGCGTGGCGGCCGCGCGCCGTCAGTCGACGGATGGCGTGCCGTGGGCGGGCCTGAGCGCCGCCGATGGCGAAGCCGCGCTGATCGGGCCGCCGGTGCCGGATGCATCGTCGGGAACGTCACGCAGCGACCTGCCCGAACTCGGCAACGCGTAACGACCGATGATGCCCGACTATGCTCAGCGATTGCCGTCGAGCAGATCGTTGAGCATGTTGTCGAAGGCGGCTTGCGCGTCTTCGAGTTCCTGCAGCGCGGCATCGAAAGTCTGAAGCGCGATCTGGCCGGGCCGTCCGTCGCCTTCGGGCGGAAACTGCTTTTGCATCGCCAGAAACGCGCTTTGTACCTGACGCGTCGCGTTGACGATACGTTCCATCGCCTGCGCTTCTTCTCCGCGATTCTTCTGAGCGGACATCGGAGCGCCTCCTGGTTGACAATGCTCCGATGGTATCAAGCGCGACGTCCGCGCACGCAGCATTGCAACGTTTAGTTTCATCTTGACCGACGATGCCGCGCGTTCACGCACGGCATCGCTTTTTTGCGATTACTGCGCGCTCCATGCGCCGTCGATCTTCAATTCCGCGCCGCGCATTTCGCTGGCGGCATCGGAGCAGAGGAACACGACGAGATCGCCGATCTGCTTGGTCGTCACGAACTGCGCGGACGGTTGTTTTTCGCCGAGCAGCTTGGCGCGGGCGTCGTCGTCGCTGATGGAATCGCGTTCGGCGATGGCGTCGATCTGCTTCTGCACGAGCGGTGTATGCACGAAGCCCGGGCAGATCGCGTTGACGGTGATGCCGGTGCGTGCGTTCTCGAGCGCGGCGACCTTCGTGAGCCCGATGATGCCGTGCTTCGCCGCCACGTACGCGGACTTGCCGACCGAGCCGACCAGCCCGTGCACCGACGCAATGTTGATCACGCGACCCCAGCCGCCCGCGCGCATGACGGGCAGCGCGGCGCGCATCGCGTGGAAGGCCGAACTCAGATTGATGGCGATGATCGCGTCCCAGCGATCGACCGGAAATTCATCGATGGTCGCGACGTGCTGGATGCCCGCGTTGTTCACGAGCACGTCGATGCCGCCGAAGGTTTCGCGGGCGAAGGCGATCATCGTTTCGATTTCGGCGGGCTTCGTCATGTCCGCATTGTGATGGACGGCGCGCACGCCGGTCGCCTCGATCTGCGCGAGCGCGCCGTCGACATCGCCGAAGCCGTTGAGCACGAGATTCGCGCCCGCATCGGCCAGCGCCGTGGCGATGCCCAGCCCGATGCCGCTCGTCGAGCCGGTGACGAGTGCGGTCTTGCCGGCGAGCGGTTTCGATGCGGTCGAGGTTGCGGTTTGAGTCATGAGGCGGGGTCCTTTGG
>NZ_LFJJ01000145.1 GCF_001189365.1 Candidatus Burkholderia verschuerenii
CGCTGCTGCATAGCGGCCGCGCGGCGTTCGGCGCTGCGGGCTACGCCCTTCGCGCCGCACGTCGCACAGAAGGATCAACTGAAACCACCGGCATCCGATTTCTGCACAACTTGACGCACACAACTCCGAATGCGCGATGTTGCATCCCATGTGCATGGACAAACGTAGTAGAGAAGAAGCTGAAACGACGCTGCCGTGATGGATGAATTTGGCCGTTGCGAACTGTGGATAACCAGTATGCGCGAGGTAAAACGAACATGCGGAACAATGCCCGGTAACACGATACGAACATTGGGATGAGGATTGTATGTCACCCAAAATAAATCGTGTACCTAGCACTTCTTCTCACAACGGTTGTGCGTGAAAAAAAATTCGAAAGGGTTTAGGATGATTTCAAGCGATCTCGTTTCGATTACGCGTATTGCGCACGACGAGGCTTTCTGACTTCGGCGAGGAGGAAGCATGGATATCTATAGCAGTTTCGCGAACCGCTTCGAAAAAACCCGCGAGGAGGAATTCTCGCTCGAAGAGTATCTCGCGCTCTGCAAGGAAGATCCGACCACGTATTCGACCGCGGGCGAACGCATGTTGAAGGCCATCGGGGAACCGGAAATGGTCGACACGCGTCTCGATCCACGGTTATCGCGCACGTTCGCGAATAAGGTCATCAAGGTGTATCCGGCGTTCCGCGAGTTCTACGGAATGGAGGAAGTGATCGAGAACGTCGTGTCGTACTTCCGGCACGCGGCGCAGGGTCTGGAAGAGAAGAAACAGATCCTGTATCTGCTCGGTCCGGTGGGCGGCGGCAAGTCGTCGATTGCCGAGCGTCTCAAGCAACTGATGGAGCGTGTGCCGTTCTATTCGCTGAAGGGTTCGCCCGTCAACGAATCGCCGCTCGGTCTCTTCGATTACGACGAAGACGGCCCCGTGCTCGAAGAGCAATACGGCATTCCGCGCCGCTATCTGAAAAGCATTCTCTCGCCGTGGGCGGTCAAGCGCCTGCACGAGTACAACGGCGATATCCGCAAGTTCCGCGTGGTGCGTCGCTATCCTTCCATCCTTCGTCAAATCGGTATTGCCAAGACGGAACCGGGCGACGAAAACAATCAGGACATCTCCTCGCTGGTCGGCAAGGTGGATATCCGCAAGCTCGAAACCTACTCGCAGGACGACGCGGACGCGTACAGCTACTCCGGCGGCCTGTGCCTCGCCAATCAGGGCTTGCTCGAATTCGTCGAAATGTTCAAGGCGCCGATCAAGGTGCTGCACCCGTTGTTGACGGCCACCCAGGAAGGCAACTTCAAGGGCACGGAAGGCTTCGGCGCGATTCCCTTCGATGGCGTGATTCTCGCGCACTCGAACGAGTCGGAGTGGAAGGCGTTCCGCAACAACAAGAACAACGAGGCGCTGCTCGATCGTATCTTCGTGGTAAAGGTGCCGTATTGCCTGCGTTACGGCGAAGAGGTCAAGATCTACGAGAAGCTGCTGCGCAATTCGTCCCTCGCCGAGGCGGTCTGCGCACCGGGCACGCTCAAGATGATGGCGCAGATGGCCGTGCTCACGCGTCTGGCCGAGCCGGAAAATTCGAGCCTGTTCTCGAAGATGCAGGTCTACGACGGCGAGAACCTCAAAGACACGGATCCGAAAGCGAAGTCGTATCAGGAGTATCGGGACTTCGCGGGCGTCGACGAAGGCATGAACGGCGTGTCCACGCGCTTCGCGTTCAAGATTCTGTCGCGCGTGTTCAACTTCGATTCGACCGAAGTCGCGGCGAACCCGGTGCATCTGATGTACGTGCTCGAACAGCAGATCGAGCGCGAGCAATTCCCGCCGGAAACGGAGCAGAAGTATCTGTCGTTCATCAAGGACGTCCTGGCTTCGCGCTATGCCGAGTTCATCGGGAAGGAGATTCAGACTGCTTATCTGGAATCGTATTCGGAGTATGGACAGAACATCTTCGATCGTTACGTGACGTACGCGGACTTCTGGATTCAGGATCAGGAATTCCGCGATCACGACACTGGCGAGAGCTTCGACCGTGCGGCGCTGAATGCCGAGCTGGAGAAGATCGAGAAGCCCGCGGGCATCAGCAATCCCAAGGACTTCCGTAACGAGATCGTGAACTTCGTGTTGCGTGCGCGGGCGGCCAACGGCGGGAAGAATCCGGCGTGGATCAGCTACGAGAAGCTGCGCGTGGTGATCGAGAAGAAGATGTTCTCCAACACCGAAGAACTTTTGCCGGTCATCTCGTTCAATGCGAAAGGATCGGCGGAAGAACAGCGCAAGCACGAGGACTTCGTCAATCGCATGGTCGCGAAGGGTTACACGCCGAAGCAGGTGCGTCTCCTGTGCGACTGGTATCTGCGCGTGCGCAAGTCGTCGTGATTCGTTTCTGAAGTGGAAGCCGATATAAACTGTCCCCATCGCTCAGGCACGAATCACGCGCCTGAGCGACGAGGTGGACACCTTGCGAGGCGCCGTCACGCTGCATGGGCGCCGTTGGCTCGCGCAGCGCCTCGCGCCCCTGCAATCAACGCGGGAGACTGGATGTGCTGCACCAAATCATCGACCGCCGGTTAGCGGGCAAGAACAAGAGCATCGCCAACCGCGAGCGCTTTCTGCGACGCGTGAAGAGCTATATTCGCCGTGCCGTTTCCGACGCGGTGCGCGATCGCAGTATCAAAGACATTCAAAGCACCCAGAGCATCACCATTCCCAAGAAGGACATCTCCGAGCCATCGTTCCGTCACGGACCGGGCGGCAAGCGCGAGTATGTCCATCCGGGTAACGCGGACTATATTCGCGGCGACAAGATTCCGCGTCCGCCGGGCGGCTCGGGCGGCGGCGGCAAGAGCGCCAGCAACGAAGGCGAAGGTCAGGACGATTTCGTCTTCGAACTGTCGCGCGAAGAGTTCATGCAGTACTTCTTCGACGATCTCGAACTGCCGCGCCTCGTGAAGACGCAACTGCTCGCCGTGCCGACATGGAAGAACGTGCGCGCGGGCTGGGCGGCGGAAGGCACGCCGAACAATATCGACGTGGTGAGATCGCTGCGCTCCGCGCTCGGGCGACGCATCGCGCTGGGTTTTCCGCTCGCGGCGCAGTTGCGCGAGATGGAACGCCAGCTTGAACAGCTCAAGGAAGACAAGGGCGATCCCGAGGATATCGCGCGGCTCGAAGCAGATATCGTCATCATGAAGGGGCGCATCACGCGCATTCCTTTCATCGATCCGTTCGATCTGCGCTACATCAACCGCGTCAAGCAGCCCACGCCGTCGAGCAAGGCGGTGATGTTCTGCCTGATGGACGTTTCCGGTTCGATGGACGAACAGCGCAAGGATCTGTCGAAGCGCTTCTTCATCCTCCTGTATCTGTTCCTGCAACGGAACTACGAGAAGATCGAAGTCGTGTTCATCCGTCACCATACGCGCGCCGAGGAAGTCGACGAAGACACCTTCTTCCATTCGACCGAAAGCGGCGGCACGGTGGTGTCGAGCGCGCTCGAACTGATGAAGAAGATCATGGACGAGCGCTATTCGCCGACCGAGTGGAACATCTACGGCGCGCAGGCGTCCGACGGCGACAACTGGACCGACGATTCGCCGAAGTGCCGCAAGCTGCTGTCGGACGATATCCTGCCGAAGGTGCGGTATTTTGCGTATATACAAGTCGCGCCGGAAGAGCAGAATCTCTGGTTGGAGTATGCTCAACTCGCGTTGGGCGCGCCCGAACTGGCCATGAAAAAGGTCGATTCGGCGGCGGATATCTACCCGGTTTTCAGGGAGCTCTTCGAGAAACAGCAGGCAGCAGCATAGGCATCGGATACATGGATCGCCAGGAAGTACGAATGATCGTGCTTCCGGAAACATCGGATCGTAGCCTGGGCCCGAAGTGGGGCAACGCAATGCGCCCGCAGCAATGCACGAGGCGCACAAGGAAGACAGGATGAATGTAGCGGAAAAACGTCGGCCGCTGCCGTGCCCATCGGACTGGAGCGTCGAACTCATCGAGGAATACGACGCGGAAATTTCGCGCGTCGCCAATCGGTACGGGCTCGACGTCTATCCCATCCAGCTGGAAATCATCAGCTCCGAACAGATGATGGACGCCTACGCGTCCGTCGGCATGCCGGTGAACTATCGGCACTGGTCGTTCGGCAAGCACTTTCTCTCGACCGAGAAGGGTTATCGGCGCGGGCAGATGGGCCTCGCGTATGAGATCGTCATCAATTCCAATCCCTGTATCGCGTATCTCATGGAAGAGAACACCATGACGATGCAGGCGCTCGTGATCGCGCACGCGGCATACGGGCACAACTCGTTTTTCAAGGGCAACTATCTGTTCAAGCTGTGGACGGATGCGCACGCCATCATCGACTGCCTCGTGTATGCGAAGAATTACATCGCGGAATGCGAGGAGCGTTATGGATTGGATCGTGTCGAGGAACTGCTCGACTCGTGTCACGTGCTGATGAACTATGGCGTCGATCGCTACAAGCGTCCGCAGAAGTTGTCGCTGGCCAAGGAAGCGGCGATGCGTCGCGAGCGCGAGGCGTATCTGCAATCGCAGGTCAACGAACTGTGGCGCACGCTGCCCAAGGGCAAGGAGCCGACGGCCGAGGAAATCGAATCGCGTTATCCGCCGGAGCCGCAGGAGAATCTCCTGTACTTCGCGGAGAAGAACGCACCGTTGCTGGAGCCATGGGAGCGCGAAGTCATCCGCATCGTGCGCAAGATCGGGCAGTACTTCTATCCGCAGCGGCAGACGCAGGTGATGAACGAAGGCTGGGCGACGTTCTGGCATTACAAGCTGCTGAACACGCTCTACAACGAAGGCCGGCTCGAAGACGGCTTCATGATGGAGTTCCTGCATTCGCATTCGAACGTGGTGTATCAGCCGCCGGTGACGAAGCCGTATTACAGCGGCATCAACCCGTACGCGCTGGGCTTTTCGATGATGAGCGACATTCGCCGCATCTGCGAAAACCCGACGGACGAAGACCGCGAGTGGTTCCCGGAACTCGCGGGCAGCGACTGGCTGGAGTCCTTGCACTACGCGATGCGCAACTTCAAGGACGAGAGCTTTATCGCGCAGTACTTGTCGCCGCATCTGATCCGCGAAATGCGCCTGTTCTCGATTCTCGACGACGACATGCGCGACGCGCTTGAAGTGTCGGCCATTCATGATGGCAGCGGGTATCGGTATGTGCGGCAGGCGCTGTCGCGGCAGTACGACATTCATCATCGCGAGCCGAACATTCAGGTGTATTCGGTGAATACGCGCGGCGATCGCGCGTTGACGCTGCGGCACTTCATGACGGACAACCGCCATCTGTCGAACGACAGCGACGAAGTGCTCAAGCACATGGCGCGCTTGTGGCAGTTCGACGTGTATCTGGAAAGCGTCGATGAAAACGGGACGGTGAGGAAGCGCTTCGATTGCAAGTACACGGCGCCGACGACGCGATAACAGGTTCGACGCGAGCGGTTCAAGCGAGCATGCGATAAAAGTCGCATGCTCGCTTTGTTTCTTGCCGAGCTATTCGTTCCCTCCCGAGCGCTATGAAACTCAGAGTAATCGGGTAAACCTTTTCGAAAAGAACGACGACAATGCTCAGCGCGCAGCGGATTTGACGCGCGTGAGAACGCGCTGACTTCCGCCAGCAACGCTCCTAGTCAATCGAAAGAGGCTCACCCGGAAATGGGCACAACGGTTCAAGCAAGAGCAGACACTCCATTGGAAAAATGGAAGAGCGGACTTCGCGCGGCAGCAAGCGATGCTCGATGGCAAGCATGGGACAGCGAAATTCAGACGACGGTCGACGAATACAACGATCATCTTCGCGATACGCCACGTTTTATGTCGCTCGACTGGAAGTTGATCAAGGCGATGATCTGGGTGGAGACGGGCGCCGACAGCCCCGAATGGCGCTCGAAACCCATGCAGATCGGCGTGCCCGGAGATCCAGGGCTATCCTCGCTTCTCTCCGGTCACGAGGGCGGCGACCTCATCATTTCGCCTGGCTGGACGGGACGCTTGACTCCAGTAACGATCAGAACCATCCCAGCGTACAACATCCGGGCGGGAGTGGGCTACCTGTTGACGCGCATGGCCGACTTCGAATACCGAAGCACTGTCGACGCGCGTTCCGTGGAGTACGACGTCACGGTGAAATTGGGAGACAGCCTGGAGCGCATTGCGAAGGACCAAAAAAGCACTGTCGATATTCTGAAGCGCCTGAATCCTTCAATCGGTCACCTTCGCAGCGGACAGACGATCCGATGCCGAAAAGGCGCCATTCGGAAAGTTATCACCGGCTGGCGCCATATCTCAACGGATTCGATTGCACGCCGCTACAACGGAGGCGGCGATCCCTACTACGCGCAAAAACTCGACTACGCGCTGAGCCTGATTCGAGCGGAGAGCCACAGATGATACCGACCATGATGCGGTCTATCGCCGGATTCGGCGCGCTGTTCGTTGTGTCGATTTCACTGGCAGCGACTGATAGCGGATCATCGAACCAGCTTGCAATCAGAGCGCAATGCGCCGCGTCGTCTCAGGCGGCGATGAAGCAATGCCTCGAAAAGCGGGTTGGCGATAGCGAGAACAAGCTCAGAGAAGCAGAGGATGCTGCCTCGACAACACTTTCCAGATGGGATGAAGATCCCCCGTACGTCCGGAAAGCCATTTCGACGCTCGATGAATCGAAGCAGACCTATCTTGAGTATCGCAAGAGCCAGTGCGAATTCGCGGCATCGCTGAGCGGCGGCGCGGCGAGCAATGCACGTGAGTTCCGTCGGCTTGCGTGCATCGCCGCGATGAACGACCGGCGCGCGGAGACCTTACGCAATGCGATCTCCGACGTTTCTCTGAAATAGCGTGCTCAGCGCCGATACGGATGAGCACGCTCACACATTCCCGCTTTCCTCATCCTGCGTAAAAATATCCCAGCTCGCCATGAACAGCGCCGCCACCAGCGGCCCGATCACGAAGCCGTTGATGCCGAATAGCGCCATCCCGCCGAGCGTCGAAATGAGCACGACCCAGTCGGGCATTTTCGTATTTGCACTTCGAGCAAGACACCTTGCCGACCAACAGTGGCCGCAGCAGGTTACCCACGAGCCCGATCGCCACGACGCAGAACGCCACCAGAATCAGCCCCTTGACGACCGCGCCGGTCATGAAAAAGTAGATCGCGGCGGGCGCCCAGACGATCGCCGCGCCCACGGCGGGCAGCAGCGACAGGAAGGCCATCAGCACGCCCCACAGCAGCGAGCCGTTGATGCCGAGCATCCAGAAGATCAGCCCGCCCAGAAAGCCCTGCACGGCCGCCACGGCGATATTGCCCTTGACGGTTGCGCGCACGACGGTGGTGAACTTCGCGATCAGATGCTGCTTCGGTTCGTTGTCGAGCGGAATCGCGCGGCGGATGCGGCGGCCGATCTCGCCGCCATCGCGCAGCAGAAAGAACACGAGGTAGAGCATCACGCCGAAACTCACGACGAACTGGAACGTGTTCTGGCCGATGGACAGCGCCTGCGCCGCCGCGAACTGGCTGATCTGCGATGCGCCTTCCATCAGTTTCTGCTGGACGCCGGAGATATCGGTCATGCCGTAGCGTCCGAGCAGTTGCTGCACGGACGCGGGCAGCGCCTGCAGCATGTGCTGGAAGAACGTGCCGAAATTCCATTGTCCCGACTTGATCTGCGCGTAGGCAAGGGCGATTTCCTGCACCAGCGTCACCGCGACGATCGCCAGCGGAATGATCACGATGAGAATCGCGACGCCCAGTGTGGTCAGCGCGGCGAGATTGCGGCGTTTGCCGAAGCGCGCGGCGAGATAGCGCTGCATCGGCTGGAACAGGATCGCCAGAATCGCGCCCCAGAAGATCGCGCCGAAGAATGGCAACAGTACCCACCCCAGCGCCACGGTCACGATGAGCAGCAGCAGGTGGAAGAATTTCTGGTGAACCAGGTCGTCGTTCATAGGCAAATTAGCAAGGGAGGGCGGCCCGAAGAAGCAGATTATGTGCCGCGGCGTCTCAATATTCGAGCATCAAGCGTGAAAAGGGTTCGATCCGCCGACCGAAACGCGCGTCGCGTCGTCTAAAATCGCGCTTCCTTCCATTCCTTGCGAATGCCTTCCGGTGCCCGGCGTACCGGTGGCGTTCGCCCATCGCTCGAAACAATGAATCCAGGCGTCGTCTACGCATTCGCGGCCTTTGCCATGTGTGGCCTTTTTCCGATTTATTTCAAGGCCTTGCATTCGATCGGCTCAGTCGAGATGCTCGCGCATCGCATGATGTGGTCGATGATTTTCCTGCTGATCGTCCTGACCGTGCTGCGCAAATGGCGCTGGCTGCTGCCCACGCTAGGCAACCGGCGGCTGCTCGCGCGTTTCGCCGCCAGCGCGGTGCTGCTGTCGACCAACTGGGGCATCTATATCTGGGCGGTGAACGCGGGGCATATCGTCGAGGCGAGCCTCGGCTACTTCATCAATCCGCTCATCAACGTGCTGTTCGGCATGGCGTTTTTGCACGAACGCCTGCGTCCTGTGCAATGGATCGCCGTGGGCGTCGCGGCCGTTGGCGTGGTCTGGCTGACGTGGGTGAACGGCGCGCCGCCGTGGATCAGCCTCGCGCTGGCGCTGACCTTCGGCGGCTACGGGCTGCTGCGCAAGACGGCATCGCTCGGCGCGCTGGAAGGGCTCACGCTCGAAACCGTCATTCTGTGCCCGGTCGCAGTGCTTTATCTGTACCTGATGAGTTCGCAGGGCGGCAGCGGATTTTCGCAGTCGTCGCTCGGCGTGAAGGTGCTGCTGGCGGCCGCCGGGCCGATCACCGCCGTGCCGCTGCTGCTGTTCGCGGCAGGCGCGCGGCGCATTCCGCTGTCGATGCTCGGGCTGATCCAGTACATCACGCCGACGCTGCAACTGCTGATCGGCGTGGTGATCTACGGCGAATTCTTCGGCCACGAGCAGTTGATCGGCTACGGCGCGATCTGGGCCGCGCTCGCGCTGTATTCGCTGGAAGGGTTTTATCGGGCGCGGGCGGCGCGCATCTGAGCGTCCGCGCCCGCGGCACATCAACGCAATGCGTCGCCGAAGCGGTATTCGGCGGTGGCTTCGTCGAGCTTCTTCTTGATTTCCGGATCGATCGGGCGATCGACTGCCGCGAGCGTCTCGTTCAGCTGATCGGGCCGGCTCGCGCCGATGATCGCTGATGTCACCACCGGATTCGACAGCACCCACGCGAGCGCCGTGCTCGCGAGCGATCGGCCGGTCGGCGCGACCAGCCGGTTGATCGCCTCGATGCTGTGAAACTCGCGCTCGTGCCAATAACGCTGCGTGTACATTTCGCCCGCCTTGCCGCCGACGTAAAGCGTCCCTCGGACGGCCCCGCGCCATACGTGTGCTTGCCCGTCAGCAGACCGCCCGCGAGCGGGTTGTAGGGAATCACCGCGAGCCCTTCCTCGGCCGCGAGCGGCAGCAATTCGCGCTCGATCTGGCGGAACAGCAGGTTGTAGCGCGGCTGCACGGAGACGAAGCGCGCGGTGCGCAGCACGTCGGCGCGTCCGAGCGCCCGCGCCAGCCGGTAAGCCAGAAAATTCGACACGCCGACATAACGCGCGCGGCCGCTTTTGACGATCGTATCGAGCGCTTCGAGCATTTCGTCGAGCGGCGTCTCGTGGTCGTCGTTATGCAGCTGATACAGATCGACGTAATCCGTGTCGAGCCGCTTGAGCGATGCATCGATCGCGTCGAGCAAATGCTTGCGCGATGCGCCGCGCTGCCACGCGAGCGGCCCCATTTCGTGCACCGCCTTGGTCGCGACGATATAGCGGTCGCGGCGTCCCTTGAGCCAGGGGCCGACGATTTCCTCGGTGCGTCCGGCGAGATCGTGACTGCTGCCGAGCGGATAAACATTTGCGGTGTCGATGAAATTGACGCCCGCATCCACCGCGCGATCCATGATGCTGCGCGAGACCTCTTCTTCGGTCTGCAGCCAGAAAGTCATCGTGCCGAGAGTGAGACGCGAAACGGTGAGACCGGTGTTGCCGAATTTGCGGTATTCCACGGTGACGCTTCGGAAAAAGAAAGAGTGGCGACTTGGACCGACTAGCATAAGCCGATTGCACGCCGCGCGCTGTGACGCGTTTCACAGCTTCGTCATATCGGCGGCATGACGTCGATGGTCAGCGTGCGGCGGAATCGAGTCGCCGGAACACGAGGCCGGACAGCAGCGTCACCGTGCCCATGCAGACGAAGCTCAGTTTGAAGCCCAACGCCGCCGATCCGAACTGGCCTTCGAACACCTGCACGAGCGATCCGCCGATCGACACGCCCAGCCCGATCGCGAGCATCTGCACCATCGAGAAAAGGCTGTTGCCGCTGCCCGCGTCCTTGATGGAGAGACCTTTGAGCGTGACGCTGTTCATCGCGGCGAACTGCATCGAGTTGCAGGCACCGAACAGCGCGAGGATCGCGAGTTCGCCGATCAGCGGGAACGACGGCGAGAACGCCGCGAAGCCGACGATCGACGCGCCCACCAGCATCGTGTTCACCAACGAAGGTTTCGTAGCCGTAGCATTTGACGAGCCGCGCGATCCAGCGCTTCGAGATGGTGCCGGCGAGCGCGATGGGAATCATCATCAGGCCGGAATGCAGCGGGCTATAGCCGAGTTCGAGCTGCATCAGAAGCGGCAGCAGGAAGGGCACCGCGCTCGAGCCGATCCGGCAGATCAGATTGCCGAGCAGGCCGACGCTGAAATTCGGCTCGCGGAACAGCGCGAGTTCGAACAGCGGATTGCGCTTGCGCCGCGCGTACGGAATGTACGCGCCGACCGATACCGCCGCGACCGCGAACAGCAGCAGCGACACCGCGCCGCGATGCGTCTGCACCGGGCTATCGAGCGCCAGCGAAAACGACACCATGCACAGCGACAGCAATGCGCAGCCGATGAAATCGAAAGGCGCGCGGCTGTCGAGCAAATCGTTCGGCAGAAAGCGCTGCACGGCCCACAGTCCCACCGCGCCGATCGGCACGTTGATCAGGAAGATCCAGTGCCACGAGAACGATTCGACGAACCAGCCGCCGAGCGTCGGGCCGAGGATCGGGCCGACCTGGCCAGCGACGGAAATCATCGCGAGCGCGGAGACGTAGGCTTCGCCGCTGATGGTGCGCAGCACGGCGAGCCGGCCGATCGGCAGCAGCATCGAGCCGCCGATGCCCTGCAGCACGCGCGCCATCACCAGTTGATTGAGCGTATGGGCGCTGGAGCAGGCGAGCGAGCCGATCACGAACAGCGCGATCGAGATGAAGTAGACGCGGCGCGTGCCGAAACGGTCGGCGAGCCATCCGGAGGCGGGCGTGAACAGCGCCATCGTGAGCGTGTAGGCGACGACGATGGATTGCATCGCCAGCGGCGCGGCGTGCAGATCGCGCGCGATCGACGGCAGCGCCGTGTTCACGATGGTCGTGTCGAGCGCCTGCATGAAAAAGCCCACGGCAACGATCCAGAGAAGCGCCGTGTGCGAGGACTGTCGGGTCATGAGGGGAAAGAGTGGAGTTGATGCGACGCGATTCGAAAGCCGTCCGACACTTTCGCCCGCGCATTATGTGAAATATTAATGAAGCGGTTGGTTATCGGGAAGCCCGCTAACCGCATTGACTGCGATCGGTTTCGCCGATGACAATGGCGCATGCTGAATCCGATCTGGCTGAGCACCTTCGTGACGGTGGCCGCGTCGCACAGTTTTACCGATGCCGGGGTCAAGCTCGGGCTGCGTCAGTCGAGCGTATCCGAGCATATCCGGCGGCTGGAGGAAAGCGTCGGGCGGCGGCTGTTCGTGCGCGATACGCACTCGCTCGCGCTGACCGCCGACGGCGAAGCCATGCTGATTCACGCCCGCGTCATTCTGGAAGCGATGGCGCACGCGCAGTCCCAATTCAGCTCGCCACGCCTGCGCGGACGCGTGCGGCTGGTTCGTCCGACGATCTCGCGCTCGGGCCGCTACCGAGCGTTCTGGCGGCTTTCCGCGATACGCATCCCGATGTCGAGCTGGAAATCACCATCGGCATGACCCGGCGGCTGTATCAACTGGTCGATGCGGGCGAGCTCGATCTGGCCGTCGGCAAGCGCCGTCTCGGCGATGCGCGCGGCACGCGTCTTTTCAGGGGCCGGCTGGAATGGCTCGCGAAAGAGGGCACTATCGTCGATACGAGCCAGCCGCTGCCGCTGATCCTCGTCGCCGAACCGAGCGTGACGCGCGCCGTGGTGCTCGACGCGCTCGCCAACGCTGGCGCGAGCTGGCAAACCGTCTGCACGAGCAGCAGTCACGCGGGTTGTATCGCGGCGGCGCGCGGCGGGCTCGGACTGACCGTTCGTTCGGATTTTCTGGCGGGACGCGGGCTCGCGCCGCCGGTCAATCGCGCGGATTTGCCCGCGCTGCCGGAAGTTGAATTCATCGCCTTCGGTGCGAAGCATCTGAGCCGGCCCGCCGAAACCTTGCTGCAACTGCTCGAAACGAGCGATCTGCGCGGCGAGTGGATCGGCGAATGAATCGAAGGACGAGAGCAAGGGCGGGCGCGCAATGTGCAAGCCCGGCGAAGGAAGGTTGTGTCCCTGCAACGTCCGGTCACCCCGAATACCTATCGACGAACGCTTCTTATATATTGGGCGGCGTTTGAAGTATCCACTCCACATCGATTCGCGCGTCGTGCTCCGTTTCCGCCGCTTTTTATCCGCTTACCCGATTCGCCTCGCCGCGCTGATGCTGATTGCGCTGCTGCCGCACGCGCGCGCGCAGGCCGCGACGTATCTCACCAAACATTGCGAGGATCTCGACGGCAAGTTCGTGCCGGCATCGGTCATCGGGCTGCCGACGCGCGGCGCGACCGTATTCAGCGCATCGGTGATCAAGGCCGCCGCGCCCGGAAACCGCAACGGCGAGTATTGCCGCATCACCGGTTATATCCGCGCCTTGCAGGACAGCACGCCCGATATCCGCTTCGAAGTGAATCTGCCGACGCGCTGGAACGGCCGCGCGCTGCAGATGGGCGGCGGCGGCTACAACGGCACGATCGTATCCGGCACGGAGCCGATGTCCTTCGCGCCCGATTCAACGCCGCTCGCGCGCGGCTACGCGACCTTCGGTTCCGATTCGGGCCACGCCGGCAACGCGGGCCGCGCGGATTTCGCGGTCAACGACGAAGCCATCGTGAACTTCGGCTTCGCGCATCTGAAGAAGACGCGCGATGTCGCGCTGGCGCTGATCCAGATGGGCTACGGACGCAATCCCGAGAAAACGTATTTCGCGGGCGGCTCGACGGGCGGCCGCGAGGGCTTTACCGTCATCGAGAGCTTTCCGAACGATTACGACGGCGTGATCGCCAACGCGCCCGCGATCAACTTTTCCGGCGTGCGGCTGATGGGCGTGCTGGTCGGCCAGCAGTCGTACGGCAAGCCGGGCGGCTTTGTCGGGCTGGCGCAGCAGCATCGCGTGTTCGAGACGGTGATTCACGAATGCGACAAGCTCGACGGCGCGCAGGACGGCATCGTCAGCAATGTGGAGGCGTGCCGGAAACTGGAGCCGCAGATCATCGCGTCGCTGCGATGCTCGAACGGGCAGCGGCCGTCGCTGCGCGACAGTTGTCTGTCCGATGCGCAGATCGACACGCTGCAACTGCTGCGCGACGGCGTGAAGATGAAATATCCGCTCGCATACAACGTCGACACGTATCCGGGCTACAACGTGTTTCAGGGTGTCGACTTCACCAGTTCGCTCGGGCTCGGCGATTCGCCGACGCTGATCAGTCCGCCGAGCTTCGCGGCCAACGGCTATCTGTTCGCGCAAGGCGATGCGTACGTCCGCCATTTCGTCACGCGCGATCTCACCTTCAGCGCGCTGAACTTCGATATCAACGATCCCGGCAAGTACACGCAGCGGCTGATCACGCTGGCGTACACCGTCGGCGCGATGAACCCGGATTTCACCGCGTTCATCGCGCACGGCGGCAAGCTGATCGCCATGCACGGTCTCTCCGACGAAGTGACCAGCCCGAACCAGACCATCGCGTTCTATCACGGGCTGGTCGAACGCTACGGACAGGACAAGTCGATGCCTTCATGCGGCTCTACATGGTGCCCGGTTTTCAGCACGGCAACGGCGTATTCCAGCCCGCATGGGACGAACTCGGCGCGCTCGACGAATGGGTGAGCAACGGCGTCGCGCCCGAAACGCTGATTGGCAGCGATATCGCGCCGTCGACCAACGGGCGCACGCGGCCGATCTGTCGGTATCCGAACTATCCGCGGTATATGGGCAAGGGCAGCATCAACGTCGCCGCGAGCTTCAAGTGCGTGTCGCCGTGACGCGTGGCCAGAGACGCTCAAGCCATTGCGATATCGCACCGCGCGATTCCCGCCGATACGACGTCAGCGACACCTCCACCGCACGCGCGCTATCCGACGAAATCCACACGCGCTCGCCGCGCGACAGACGCACGACATCGCCGGGCTTGAGCCAGTAATCGTAAGAATCGAGATGGCGCGTGAGCCATATCGATTCCTCCACGACGCGCAATTCCACATCGCGCGGCAAGCGCCACGACGCGGTCCGATGCGGCTGCACTTCCACGTATTCGACCACGCGCGGCCCGGCGCGCTCGCGCACCCAGCCCTGAACGAACGACACGTCTTTCATCTTGCTCTCCATTGTGGTGAGCCGAAGACGGAAGCCGGGCACGCATCGAAACGATCGGCATAGGGGCGGCCAGCAAGCTGGCCGGTCCCCTGCCACACCACCCGGCGTGCGGGTCCGCACCGGGCGGTTCGGGAAGTTGAGGTTATGTGAGGCGAGGCATGCCAAGACGATCGAAGTA
>NZ_LFJJ01000146.1 GCF_001189365.1 Candidatus Burkholderia verschuerenii
GGCGAAGTTCCAAACTCCCAGGAAACCATTCAGATCAATATTGCTTCTGGGAGTTCTGGGAAACACGATCTTCCGGCGGCCCCTTGCCACCCTTGACTTCGACTAATTCTGAAGGGCCGACTACGTACGGCCAAACCACCAGTTCAGCGCACCAGCGACTGTTTCGTTTGAAAGAGCGCATCCCGGCTCGATACGAAGACGTCTCGGGGGCAGATTTGTCGGCAAAGGTTATGCAAACAGAGTCCCAAGCGTTGCTGGCATTGCCTGCGCCAGCCGTCGGATGACGTTCAAAGTCAGGCATGACCGGCGGGTGAGGTAACTTATGCGGGAAATTCGGCGATTGAAGGACCGATTAACGATTCGCCGATCTGCGCCTTCAGCTAAAACGCGCTTGTAGGACATCGACCCACTAGGTCCGGCAGAAGTTGAACTAAACAGACCGCAAAACCCTTGAAAGCCCCGCCAGTCAAGGCTGCGGCCTATTAGCCCCTAGTGGGTCACAGTACCCACATGGTCCCGACGAGTGTCCCCGAACTGTCCCCGAAAGCCTAGAGCCAGGGACAGTACAACGACAAGTGTTTGATTTTAAAAGGAATAACCTGGTGGGCCGGGTGGGATTCGAACCCACTATCGGTCGATTATGAGTCGACAGCTTATACCAATTAAGCTTCCGGCCCTTTAAAAGCGAGAGGGCAAAAAGAAAGCGCCGTGGCGGCGCTTTCCGTTACTTCAGAACAATGCGCGATGCATGGAAGGGTAGCGAGTGTGCCTCACAACGCCTCTCAAAACAAGTCCCGGACAGCCGAATCAATTCCCCTCGAGGAACGACTTGAGCTTGTCCGACCGGCTCGGATGCCGCAACTTGCGCAACGCCTTGGCTTCGATCTGCCGAATCCGCTCGCGGGTCACGTCGAATTGCTTGCCGACTTCCTCGAGCGTGTGATCCGTGCTCATTTCGATACCGAAGCGCATCCGCAGCACCTTCGCTTCGCGCGGCGTCAGCGAATCGAGCACGTCCTTCACGACATCGCGCATCGAGGCATGCAACGCGGCGTCGGACGGCGCCACCGTGTTCGTATCCTCGATGAAATCGCCCAGATGCGAATCGTCGTCGTCGCCGATCGGCGTTTCCATGGAGATCGGCTCCTTCGCGATCTTCATGATCTTGCGGATCTTGTCCTCGGGCATTTCCATCTTCTCGGCCAAAGTTGCCGGATCCGGCTCGAGACCGGTTTCCTGCAGAATCTGCCGCGAAATACGGTTCATCTTGTTGATCGTCTCGATCATATGAACCGGAATCCGGATGGTACGCGCCTGGTCCGCGATCGACCGCGTGATGGCCTGACGGATCCACCACGTCGCATACGTCGAAAACTTGTAGCCGCGACGATATTCGAACTTGTCGACCGCCTTCATCAGGCCGATGTTGCCTTCCTGAATCAGATCGAGGAACTGCAAGCCGCGATTGGTGTACTTCTTCGCGATCGAAATCACCAGACGCAGATTCGCCTCGGTCATCTCGCGCTTGGCCTGACGCGCCTTCAGTTCGCCCGCCGCCATCTGCCGGTTGGTTTCCTTCAGGTCCTTCAGCGGCAACACGACGCGCGCCTGCAAGTCCAGCAGACGCTGCTGCTGCTCGCGGATCGCCGGAATATTGCGCTCGAGCACGGCGCTGTATTCGTGACCTTCGCCGACGACCTTGTCCGACCACTCGAGATCCGTCTCGCAACCCGGAAAACGCGCGATGAACTCGGCGCGCGGCATGCCGCACTTGTCGACGACGGTATGCAAAATCTGACGCTCGACCTGACGCACTTCGTCCACCTGCGCGCGCAGCGTGTCGCACAGACGCTCGACGGTACGCGCCGTGAAGCGGATGTTCATCAGCTCGGTCTGAATGGCTTCCTGCGCCTTCAGATACGCCTTCGACTTGTAGCCTTCCTTCTCGTAGGCGCGGCGCATCTTGTCGAACCACTCGCTGATCAACGCGAATTTCTCGAGCGACTGGAGCTTGAGGGCTTCGAGTTGCGCGGCGTTCGCGCTCGCCTGCGCGCTGCCATCGTCCTCTTCTTCCTCTTCCTCGTCGTTCTCTTCGTCGGATTCCTCATCCTCCGATTCGATCGCTTCGGCTTCCTGTTCCGAGAAACCGTCGGTGTCTTCGGCGTTCGGATCGATCAGGCCATCGACGAGTTCGTCGACGCGCGTCTCGTCGTTCTGCACGCGCTCGGCCATCCCGAGAATATCGGCGATGGTCGTCGGGCACGCGGAGATCGCCATGACCATGTGTTTCAGGCCGTCTTCGATACGCTTGGCGATTTCGATTTCACCTTCGCGCGTCAGCAGTTCGACCGTGCCCATCTCGCGCATGTACATGCGGACCGGGTCGGTCGTGCGACCGAATTCGGAATCGACGGTGGAGAGCGCGACTTCGGCTTCTTCCTCGACTTCATCGTCGGAGGATGCGTTCGGCGCGTTGTCGTTCAGCAGCAGCGTTTCGGCATCGGGCGCTTGCTCGTACACCGCCACGCCCATGTCGTTGAACGTGCTGATGATGCCTTCGATCGCCTCGGTTTCCGTGAAGTTGTCCGGAAGGTGATCGTTGATCTCGCCGTACGTGAGGAAGCCGCGTTCCTTGCCGAGCTTGATGAGCGCGCGCAGCTTGCCGCGCCGCTCTTCGAGTTCCTCGACGGTACCGGGCGCGCTCGACGAGAACGCGTCCTTCAGGAGCGCCTTTTCCTTCGCGCGGCGATCGCGAGCCCTGACTTTCTCGACCTTCGCCGCAGGAGCGGCGGCAGCGGCCGTGGACTCACCGTTTTGCGTTGCGTCGTCTTCGACGGGTACATCGCTAAGCTTTTTCGTCATGGAGTTCGCCATACAGGCTTTAGTCTCGACTCGCGGCTGCTGGACAACAGCCGAATGAACCGTGAATACCAAATCGCGCACGCTGCTTCGTCCTGCGTGCCCTGCCCGGGGCGCCATATCGAACCCGCTCGAACCGCATCGCCGCGATCCGCGCCCTTGTCCTCTATGGCAGCCGCTTCCCTTGCGCCCGTCTGTTCGTCGGCGTGCTTTTCTGTCTGTTATCTGTCCGGTACATGACACACTTCGTGTCCGACCGGCCAGCCGATCCAGCCAGCGCCCTGCTTTCGTACTTCTCCATCTTTCAGGTCATCGCGTCCTGCCACTTGCCCCCGCCATGACCGTCCAACTCGCCAACCGCCCGCGAACTTCCTCCTTATCGCCCTACTTTTCTCAAAAAAGAGACGCTCGAAGCCGCAAAAAGTTGACAAAAAGCAATCAGTATTGAACTAGAAATTATAGCATTTCATCGCATGGCATCCTGGCTCGCCGCCCGGCCCGCCTTGATCTGCGCGACCTTGGTCGACAGATCGGAAAACTCCGCCACTTCTTCCGGCGACAGGCTCGACTGGCGCGCCAGTTGATCGAGCCGCGCGCGATAGCTGTCATGACGCAGCTTTACCACCGTCGCCTGCAATTCCTCGGCGAGCAGACGCTTCTGTTCGTCGACGCGCTCCGCCGCGCCCTCGTCCGATGGATCGCGCATCAGCAAATCTCGCACGTTTTCATCATAGGCGAGAATTTCCTGAAATATGTCCTCGTATGTGGGCGCATTTGCTGCGTTTCTCAAGATATCGGACAGCATCTGGAATTCGGCGGCGTTGCCCAGCGCGCGCGCATGTCCGATGACCTCGCTGAACAGCTCGCCGTGCTCGGTCATCGTCACGAGCGTGCGCTCGCTTTCCTGATCGAGCGACACGCCGATACCCGGATACATCACCAGATTGCGCAGTGCCCGCTGCTCCTGGCCGATGACACGCCGCCGCTCGCTTTTCGGCACCGTCGCGCGCGCAATGGCCGCCGCGCGCGAATCGATATCGCACAGCGCCGCGATTTCCGTGAACGGCGTATGCAGCCGGTCAGCGAGCATATGCAGAATCTGGACGCGCAGCGCGTTCGCGGGCAAAGCCTGCAGCAGCGGTTTGGCATCGAACAAGGCTTTCGCGCGGCCTTCGGGCTGATCAAGCTCCTTGTCGTTCAGCACTTCGTTGAGCAGGAATTGCGACAGCGGCATGGCGCGATCGACCTGTTCGCCGAAGCCATCCGTGCCGAACTCGCGGATGTAACTATCCGGATCGTGCTCTTTCGGCAGGAATAGAAACTTCACCGCGCGGTTGTCGGCGGCATGCGGCAGCGCTGCTTCGAGCGCCCGGCGCGCAGCGCGGCGGCCGGCCGAATCGCCGTCGAAGCTGAACACCACGGTATCTGTCTGACGAAAGAGCTTTTGCACGTGGATCGGCGTGCAGGCCGTGCCGAGGGTCGCAACCGCATTGGCGAAACCGAGCTGCGCGAGCGCGACGACATCCATGTAGCCTTCGACGACCAGCGCGTAGCCCAGTTCGCGAATCGCAAGACGCGCCTCGAAAAGGCCGTATAACTCGCTGCCTTTGCTAAAGAGCGGCGTTTCCGGAGAATTCAGATACTTCGGCTCGCCGCTGTCGAGCACGCGTCCACCGAAGCCGATCACATTGCCCTTCACGTTGCGGATCGGGAACATCACGCGCTCGCGGAAGCGGTCGTAGCGACGCGACTGACCTTGCGCATCGGTTTTTTCGCTGACGATCACGAGTCCCGATTCGACGAGATTCTCATGGCGATAGTCCGGAAACGCCGATTCGAGGTTCTGCCAGCCATCCGGCGCGTAACCCAGCCCGAAGCGCTGGGCGATTTCGCCCGTTAGGCCGCGCTTTTTCAGATACGCGATGGCGTTCGGCGCGCCGCGCAATTGCTTGCGGTAGAAGTCGCTCGCCGTCTGCATGACGTCGGTGAGCGCGACGCTGACGGCCTTGCTCGGCGCGCTTTCCATCCCGCCGCCCGCGCCGCCGCGAAAGTTCGGCGACGGCTCCTGCGGCACGGTCAGCCCCGCGCCCTGCGCGAGATCCTGCACCGCCTCGGGAAACGTCAGCCCGGTGTGCTCCATGAGAAAGCCGATGGCCGTGCCGTGCGCGCCGCAGCCGAAGCAGTGATAGAACTGCTTCGTCGGACTGACCGTAAACGACGGGCTCTTCTCGTTGTGAAACGGGCACAGGCCCATGAAATTCGCGCCGCCCTTTTTCAACTGGACGTAGCGGCCCACCACGTCGACGATATCGACGCGGTTGAGCAGATCTTGCAGAAATGCGTGCGGGATCACCGATCAGCGTGCCGCGAAAATTACTTGGACAGCGCGGCTTTCACCAGCGCCGACACGGCGGTCATATCCGCCTTGCCCGCAAGTTTCGGCTTCAGCACGCCCATGTCCTGCGGACCGGCCGCGCCCGTCGCGGCGACGGCGGCCTGGACTTCGGCGGCGATCGCATCGGCGGAAAGCTGTTCGGGCATGTAGCCCGACAAAATCGTGAGTTCCGCCTGCTCCTTCTCGACCAGATCGTCACGGCCGGCGGCCTGGAACTGGCTGATCGAATCCTTGCGCTGCTTGATCATCTTGTCGACGACGGCGGTGATGGCCGCATCGTCGAGCGTGATGCGATCGTCGACTTCGCGCTGCTTGATTGCCGCGAGCAGCAGGCGAATCGTGCCGAGGCGCTCGGTTTCGCGCGCGCGCATGGCAGTCTTCATGTCGTCGTTGATCTGATCCTTGAGGCTCATCGTTCACCCGGTGCAATTACGAAAGTTGAATTCCGGCTGGTGATTCCCCGAGGCGCCGCGAATGCAAAATCCCGCTTGGGAAGGCTGCCTCAAGCGGGACTTCTGCGGGACTTCGAACTGGGCTTCGGGAAACCGGCGATGCGTGCCGCCGTGACGCCAGCCAAAAGCGGAGGAAACCTCCGCATGACCGTCTGAGTATAGCAAACGGGTTCGCATTTCGAGATCGGGGGAACGCCGGTTTGCGCGGGTCGTCAGGCGTACGCGAATTCGGCCGCCGCACGGCCCGCCGCGACGCCCGATGCCCACGCCCACTGGAAGTTGTAGCCGCCGAGCCAGCCCGTCACATCGACCGCTTCGCCGACGAAATACAGGCCCGCGACGCGCTCGCTCATCATCGTGTTCGACGATAGTTCGCGCGTGTCGACGCCGCCGCGCGTGACTTCCGCCTTGCGGTAGCCTTCGGTGCCGCTGGGCATGAGCGTCCAGTTCGACAGCGACGCGCCAAGCGCCTTCAGCGCGCGATCCGGCAAATCGGCGAGACGGGCATCGACGGAAACGTGCTGTGCTTCGAGCCAGGCATGCGCGAGGCGCGCGGGCACATGTTCCGCCAGAAAATTGCCGATCTGCTTTTTCGAGCCGGCTTTGGCGTCGAGCAGCAATTCGGTGGCGTCGGCATCGGGCAGCAAATCGATGCCGATCGGCTCCGACGTGTTCCAAAAACTCGAAATCTGCAGCACGCCAGGCCCGGAGACGCCGCGATGCGTCAGCAGCAAATCCTCATCGAATTCGCCGCGCGTCTTGTCCTTGCCCGTGCCGATCCGCACCGGCAGGGACAATCCCGACAACGCCGCGAACGGCGCCCAATCGGCGGACGTGAAGGTGAGCGGCACGAGCGCCGGACGCGTATCGATCAGCTTATGGCCGAACTGCTTGGCGACGCGATAGCCGAAATCCGTCGCGCCGATCTTCGGAATCGACAGGCCGCCGGTCGCGATCACGAGCGCTTTCGCGTCGATCGCGCCGGCGTTGGTATCGAGCGAAAAGCGCGCACCATCGTGACGAATCTCGTGCACGGCGACCGAACGCCGCCACGTCACGCGACCGGCATCGCACTCGCTTTTGAGCACGTCGATGATGGTTTCGCTCGAATCGTCGCAGAAAAGCTGGCCTTTGTGCTTCTCGTGCCACTTCACGCGATATTGTTTGAGCAGCGCGAGAAAATCGCGCGGCGTATAGCGTGCAAGCGCCGAGCGGCAAAAATGCGGATTCGCCGACAGAAAATTCGCCGGTTGCGCGTTGAGATTGGTGAAGTTGCAGCGTCCGCCGCCCGAGATGCGGATTTTTTCGGCGAGACGTTCGGCGTGGTCGATGAGCACGACGCGTCGCCCGGACTGCGCGGCGACGCTCGCGCACATCATGCCCGCCGCGCCCGCGCCGATGACAGCGATATCGAAGGATTCCATGCCGCGCATTTTACCCGTGCCGAGGCCGCGCAAAACGCCGCGATGCCACCGCTGCTATACTTTTCTGTTACCACGCGTCATTTCCCATGCTAGTTCTCGGCATCGAAAGCTCCTGCGACGAAACCGGCCTCGCGCTGTACGACAGCGAGCGCGGCCTGCTTTCGCACGCTCTTCATTCGCAGATCGCGATGCATCGCGAATACGGCGGCGTCGTGCCCGAACTGGCTTCGCGCGATCACATCCGGCGCGCGTTGCCGCTGCTCGAGCAGGTCATGGACGAAGCGAAAGTCGCGCGCGCGGATATCGACGCCATCGCGTTCACGCAGGGTCCGGGGCTGGCGGGCGCGCTGCTGGTCGGCGCGAGCATCGCCAATTCGCTTGCGATAGCGTGGGACAAACCGACCGTCGGCATCCATCATCTCGAAGGGCATTTGCTGTCGCCGCTGCTGGTCGATGCACCGCCGCCGTTTCCGTTCGTCGCGCTGCTCGTGTCGGGCGGACACACGCAATTGATGAGCGTGAAGGACGTCGGCCTCTACGAAATTCTCGGCGAAACGCTCGACGACGCCGCCGGCGAAGCCTTCGACAAGACCGCGAAACTGCTCGGCCTCGGTTATCCGGGCGGCCAGGAAGTGTCGCGGCTGGCGGAATTCGGCACGCCGGGCGCGGTGTCGCTGCCGCGTCCGATGCTCCATTCGGGCGATCTCGATTTCAGTTTCAGCGGCCTGAAGACGGCCGTGCTGACGCAAAGCCGCAAGCTCGGCGCGAACATCTGCGAGCAGGCGAAGGCCGATCTCGCGCGCGGTTTCGTCGATGCAGCGGTCGACGTGCTGGTCGCCAAATCGCTGGCTGCTTTGAAGAAAACGGGCCTGAAACGGCTGGTGGTGGCGGGCGGCGTGGGCGCCAATCGGCAGTTGCGCGAGGCGCTGACGGCGGCGGCGAAAAAGCGTCGCTTCGAAGTGCACTATCCCGATTTGTCGCTCTGCACCGACAACGGCGCGATGATCGCGCTCGCCGGTGCATTGCGGCTCGCGCGCTGGCCCGATCAGGCCGCGCGCGATTACGCGTTCACGGTGAAGCCGCGCTGGGATCTGACGTCGCTTGCTCGCGCCTAATTTATTGCGGCGGAATGAAGGGCTGCACGATCTTCTGAAAGACCAGCAGCGCTTCGCAGCGGTCGGCGTGCGCGGCGAGCGTCGGCCATCGCGCGGCATTGAAGATCGCCGGATGCGCTTCGCGCGTGAAGCGCAGCGCGCACGTCACCGCGATATCCGCGTGGCCGATGGCATCGCCGAACCAGTACGGCGTTGCGCGCGAGGCGCGATCGGCCTCCAGCACGTCGAGCACGCGGCCGACCTGCTTCGAGCAGCGCTCGATCCACATCTCCGATTTCTGCTCGTGCAGCACGCGCTCGTAGACGAGCGCGACGGCCTTGTCCGCGAGGCCGGTCGCCAGCGCACAGACTTTCAGTGCTTGCCGGCGCGCTGCTCCGCTGGATGCGATCATCGCGCGCTCGTCGCCTGCTTCTTCGTCGAGATAATCGAGGATCGTCATGCTCTCGATCAGCACTTCGCCCGAGTCGAGCACGAGCGTCGGCACGCGCGATAGCGGATTGAACTCGGCGATCTTGTCGGCATCGCCGAACGTCGACCACGGACGATGCTCGTATTCGAAGCCGTACAGATTCAGCGCGATGGCGACGCGTCTAACGAACGGGGAATCGTATTGGCCGATGAGGATCACGAGGGGCTCCGGTTAGCCAAACAACGATTTACGACTGAACGCGCTTATCCCGCTCAATCACCGCATACGCGCTGTGATTGTGAATCGACTCGAAGTTCTCCGCCTCCAGCACATACGCGACGATGCGCTCATCCGCGTTCAAACGCGTGGCGACATCGCGCACGAGGTCTTCGACGAACTTCGGGTTTTCATACGCGCGCTCGGTCACGAATTTCTCGTCGGGCCGCTTGAGCAAGCCCCACAGTTCGCACGACGCCTCTTCTTCGGCGATACGAATCAGTTCTTCCACCGCGACATCGCCCGCTAGCTCGGCGCTGATCGTCACGTGCGAGCGCTGATTGTGCGCGCCGTACTGCGAAATCTTCTTCGAGCACGGGCACAGGCTCGTCACGGGCACGAGCACTTTCATCGACAGACGCGTTTCGCCGTCGCGCTGTTCCGCGATGAACGTCGCTTCGTAATCCAGCAAACTCTGCACGCCCGATACCGGCGCGGTCTTCATCACGAAGTACGGCAATGTCACTTCGATACGGCCCGAATGCGCTTCGAGCTTGGTCAGCATCGACGCGAGCAGCGCGCGCAGCGCGGCCTGATCGAGCGGCTCGCGATTCTCTTCGAGTAGCGCGACGAAGCGCGACATATGCGTGCCCTTCTGATCGGCGGGCAGATGCACATCGAGATTCCATACGCCGACGCTCGGCTGCACGCCGGCAGGCGTACGCACCGTCAACGGATGCCGCACGCCCTTTACGCCGACGCGCTGAATCGCGATCTGGCGCGTGTCGGGCGTGCTTTGAACATCGGGCATCACGAAGGCGGGATTCATCTGGTTCATTTGGTTTTGTCCTTATGCACCGCGCGCATTTGCTATGCAGAATCGCACGCGTTTCGAATCGTTGAAGCGCACACGGCGCGGGACCATGCCCGCGCCGTGTGCTGAAACGTCAAACTGAAATGCGTTGATGCCGGCGCACCCCGAGCGCGCCGTTTGATGCCTGGCTTCCTCAGGCGACGCGCTTGGTCAGCTTGCCTGCGTTGGCGCTGTCCACTGCGTCGATAAAGCGCCTGCGGATCGACTGCGCAATACCCTTCGCGTCCAGGCCGACGCTCGCCAGCAGCTTCGCCGGATCGCCATGATCGATGAACGTATCCGGCAAGCCCAGTTGCAGCACCGGTTTGATGACGCCGCTCGCCAGCAGCGCTTCGACGCAGGCCGAACCCGCGCCGCCCATGATCGTGCCTTCTTCGATGGTGACGATCGCGTCGTGCGTCGCGGCGAGTTCGCGCAGCAGATCGGCATCGACCGGCTTCACGAAGCGCATGTTGGCCACCGTCAGATCGAGCTCTTCAGCCGCGACGAGCGACGGCGCGACCATCGTGCCGAACGCGCAGATCGCGATGCGCTTGCCGGAGCCCATCTTCTGCGACGACTCGCGGCGCATTTCGCCCTTGCCGAGCGGAATGGTCGTGAATTGCTTGACCGTCGCCACGCCCGTACCCGCGCCGCGCGGATAACGCACGGCCGACGGATTCGGCTGCTGAAGCGCCGTATGCAGCATCTGACGGCATTCGTTTTCGTCCGATGCGGCCATCACCGTCATGTTCGGGATGCAGCGCAGGAACGCGAGATCGTAATTGCCCGCGTGCGTCGCGCCGTCCGCGCCGACGATGCCCGCGCGATCGATCGCGAACACGACCGGCAGATTCTGCAGGGCGACGTCGTGAATCAACTGGTCGTACGCGCGTTGCAGGAAGGTCGAATAGATCGCGACGACCGGCTTCATGCCGTCGGCCGCGAGACCGCCCGCGAACGTCACCGCGTGCTGTTCCGCGATACCGACGTCGAAGTAACGCTCCGGGAAACGCTTTTCGAATTCGACCATGCCCGAGCCTTCGCGCATTGCCGGCGTGATGCCGACGACGCGCGAATCCTGAGCCGCCGCATCGCACAGCCATTCGCCGAACACTTGCGTGTAGGTCTTCTTCGAAGGCGTCGTCGCGGGCTTGATGCCCTCGGCCGGATTGAACTTGCCCGGACCGTGATAGAGCACCGGATCGGCTTCGGCGAGCTTGTAGCCCTGGCCTTTCTTCGTCACGACGTGCAGGAATTGCGGGCCGCGCAGTTCCTTGATGTTCTGCAGCGTCGGCACGAGCGAGTCGAGATCGTGGCCGTCGATCGGCCCGATGTAGTTGAAGCCGAACTCTTCGAACAGCGTGGCCGGCACGATCATGCCCTTCGCGTGCTCTTCGAGCTTGCGGGCAAGATCCAGCATCGGCGGCGCGGCGCGCAGCACGCGTTCGACGCCCGCGCGCGCGGCGGCGTAGAAGCGGCCCGACATCAGACGCGCGAGATGGCGATTCAGCGCGCCGACCGGCGGCGAAATCGACATGTCGTTGTCGTTGAGGATCACGAGCAGCGGCAGGTCGTCGGCGACGCCCGCGTTGTTCATCGCCTCGAAGGCCATGCCGGCGGTCATCGCGCCGTCGCCGATCACGGCGATCGAATAGCGGTTGTCGCCCTGCAGCTTGTTGGCGACCGCCATGCCGAGCGCAGCGGAAATCGACGTGCTCGAATGCGCCGTGCCGAAGGTGTCGTATTCCGACTCCGCGCGGCGCGGGAAGCCCGAGATGCCGCCGAGTTGCCGGAGGCCCGGCATCTGGTCGCGTCGGCCGGTCAGAATTTTGTGCGGATAGGTCTGATGGCCGACATCCCAGACGATGCGGTCAGCAGGCGTATCGAACACATAATGCAGCGCGATGGTCAGCTCGACCGTGCCCAGATTGGACGACAGATGGCCGCCCGTCTGGGACACGCTGTCGAGCACATAGGCCCGCAGCTCGTCGGCCAGCGGTTGCAGTTGGCGGCAATCGAGGGCGCGGAGGTCGGCCGGATCGTCGATGGTTTTCAGCAAGTCGTACATCGTCGTCCCATTTTAGGAAAACTGGCGTGATTCATTCGGCGCGATCGTTTTGCATCGCACCGTGGGGTTCGTCACGCGTTCAACAAAATCAATTCACCCGGTTCACGACCAGATCGGCCAACTCGGCCAGACGCTGGCCGCGTGCACCGAACGGCGCGATAGCGGCATGCGCGTCGCGACCGAGCTGCGCCGCGAGTTCGCGCGACGCATCCAGCCCGATGATCGATACATACGTCGGCTTGTCGTTCTGCGCGTCCTTGCCCGCCGTCTTGCCGAGCGTGGCGGAGTCGGCGGTGACATCGAGGATGTCGTCGACGACCTGGAACGCGAGACCGACCGCGGCGGCGTACTGATCGAGCGCGGCCAGCGCGTCCGCGCCCGGCGTCGTGCCCGCCAGCGCGCCCATGCGCACCGACGCGCGCAGCAGCGCACCCGTCTTCTTGCGATGCATCGTTTCGAGTTCCGGACGCGTGAGCTTGCGCCCGACGCTTTCCAGATCGATCGCCTGACCGCCCGCCATGCCGACCGAGCCGCTCGCCACTGCGAGCTCGCGCACCAGCGCGGCTTGCTGGGCATCGCTCAGACCATTGCCTTCCGCCGTCAATGCAACGAAGGCCTGCGATTGCAGCGCGTCGCCGACGAGCAGTGCCGTCGCTTCGTCATATTGGATGTGTACGGTGGGCTTGCCGCGACGCAACGCGTCGTCGTCCATTGCGGGCATGTCGTCATGCACCAGCGAATACACATGAATCATTTCCAGCGCGCAGCTCGCCGCTTCGACGGCATGCGCGCTCGCGCCGGTCAGCTCGCCCGCCGCGTGACACAGCAGCGGACGCACGCGCTTGCCGCCGCCCAGCACGGCATAACGCATGGCTTCATGCAGGCGCGCCGGCGCGATATCGGTGCCCGGCAGGTAATGCTCGAGCGCGGTTTCGACGCGATCAAGCGTGGCGCGCATCCATTGTTCGAAGGTCATAGGTCGTCCCCGTTGTCGTTGGTGGCTCCCGCCCCCTGGGTCGCGCGCTGTACCTCGGCGGGCAGCGGCTTGAGCGTCTCGCCATCGAGGACGCGCACCTGCTGCTCGACTTTTTCGAGTTGCTGTTGGCAAAAGCCCACAAGCGTCGCGCCGCGACGATACGCCGCGAGCGATTCCTCCAGACTCAGCGCGCCCTCTTCCATGCGCGCTACAAGGGTCTCGAGTTCGGCCAGCGCGGCTTCGTAATTCTCAGGAAGCTGCGCGGTGTCCGCTCCTTGCGCGTTTGCGCCGGTTTCTTCACTTGTTTCCTGGGCAGCGGTCTTCGCCATGAATCGTGGATATGCAATAAGAATTTTGGAACCAAGTCGCACATTCTACGGCAAAAGCCAAATTTTCGACCCGCATCCCATGTGCATCAAAGCATGACGGAAGTTGCAGCGGGTCTTCGTTACGTCTTGTTCGCGCCGAAGTGCTGCCGGTCAGCCGCATTCGGGCCGCGTTCCCGCCGCATTCGTTTGCGCAATAAAAAGGGGAACTCTCGCGACAATTTATACCCAAATTAAGACCTTATGTACCCCAGAGATACGAAATTCGGTATAATCGTAGGCTCCCCTAAATCGAACCTTCGATGGTTGGGTTGTTCACTGCTTTCACGTCTTCATCGGGAGTGGGAATGTCCAATCTGAGCAATGCTTTGCAGCTCAAGGCTATTCATAGCCAACTGCCGGTCACGGCATACTTCGACGAAGCGCTTCTCGCGCGAGAAATCGAAACCCTTTTCAAGCAAGGTCCTCGCTATATCGGTCATGAACTCATGGTTCCCGATGCGGGCAACTATTTCGCGCTTCCGGGCGAGAAAGAAGGGCGCGTGCTCGTCCGCAATCAGCAGAACGATATCGGACTGCTGTCGAACGTCTGCCGTCACCGTCAGGCGATCATGCTGAACGGGCGCGGCAGCGCGAGCAATATCGTCTGCCCGCTGCACCGCTGGACCTACGACCTCGACGGTCAACTGCTCGGCGCGCCGCATTTCGCGGACAAGCCTTGCCTGAATCTCGGCAAGACGCCGCTGCAGAACTGGCAAGGTCTGCTGTTCGAAACGGAGGGCCGCAATATCGCGGCAGACCTCGCCCGGCTTGGCACGGCGCGTCATTTCGACTTCTCGGGCTTCATGTTCGATCACGTCGAAGTGCACGAGTGCAACTACAACTGGAAGTCCTTCGTCGAGGTCTATCTCGAGAATTACCACGTCGCGCCGTTCCATCCGGGACTCGGCAGCTTCGTGTCGTGCGACAACCTCGAATGGGAATTCGGCGACTGGTACAGCGTGCAGACCGTCGGTGTCCACAAGAATCTGGAGAAGCCGGGCAGCCCGACTTACCGCAAGTGGCACGACGAAGTCCTGCGCTTCCGCAACGGCTCGCCGCCCGAGTTCGGCGCGATCTGGATGGTGTACTACCCCGGTCTGATGATCGAGTGGTATCCGCACGTGCTGGTCGTGTCGTGGCTCATTCCGCAGGGCGTGCAGAAGACGACCAACATCGTCGAGTTCTATTATCCCGAGGAAATCGCGCTGTTCGAGCGTGAGTTCATCGAGGCGGAACGTGCGGCGTATATGGAAACCGCGCGCGAGGACGATGAAATCGCCGAGCGCATGGATGCGGGCCGTCGCGCGCTGATGTCGCGTGGCGAGAATCAGGTCGGGCCGTATCAAAGCCCGATGGAATCCGGCATGCAGCATTTCCACGAGTTCTTGCGGCATCAACTCGGGACAATCTGATCCGGTGTCTCGCCAGTATTACGAAAAGACGGGCTTTCGCGCCCGTCTTTTCTTGTGCGCCCAGCATGGGCGCACTCTTGCGGGTGCAAGTCGCGCGGCAAGTTGACCACAGCGAGCGAAGTGAAGCGCAACTGCGGAAGGGCGACCGACCGTGGAGAGGAAGCGTGGAGCGAAAC
>NZ_LFJJ01000147.1 GCF_001189365.1 Candidatus Burkholderia verschuerenii
ATCGGCGAAGTTCCAAACTCCCAGGAAACCATTCAGATCAATATTGCTTCTGGGAGTTCTGGGAAACACGATCTTCCGGCGGCCCCTTGCCACCCTTGACTTCGACTAATTCTGAAGGGCCGACTATGTATCGGCGGCGGCAACGCTGAGCCTGATCGCGGTGATCCTGATGCGCGAGACGCGCGACATCACGCTCGAGTAAAAACGGCAATGGCGCGATTGCCGTCGGCAGTCGCGCCATCGAAAAGAAGAAAGCTGAACGAAAGAATCAGCGATCGCGCCGGTCGCTCGCGTGCACCGGCACCGGCTTGCCGTTGATCAGCATCACGCGCGACGGCATTTTCCGTTCGACGCGCGCCGACTTCGCGGCCTTCGCCGCCTTGCGATCGGCCCAGAACCGGGCGATCACCAGCAAACTGCCGATCGCGATGCCATCGGCGATCAGACCCAGCGCCCAGTGCGACGGATAACGTCCCTGCCCGAGCACGCCCATCGCGCGCAACGCCGAATCCAGCACGAGCGACACGATCGCGCCCGCGATAAAGCACACCAGCCCCTGCTGCCCGATGGTCACCACGCCCGGCAGCCGCTGCGCCAGCTTCGCGATCCAACCCTTGTACACCGCGCGTGTCACGACCCACGCGACCGCCGCAAAACTCACGATACGCAGCGTCGCGAGATTCTGCTTCATGTATCCCGGCGGAGCCTGTGTTTCCAGAAACAGCTTGAAGAAGGCGAATGTCAGCGCGATCGCGATTGCGCCGCAGGTCAGCCAGCGCGCGAGCTTGCCGGCGTGGAATTCGTTGCTGATCGGCTGCGTGCGCGCGAGGATGCCGGTCATGAACATCAACTGCCACGCGAACGGATTGAACGACCACGCCTCGCCGTAGGTGCCCGGCAGCCACTGCAGCAGCGGCGTCGATGCGAGCCACAGCAGCAGGCTGCCGAACATCGCGACGACCGGTTTGCGCTGCGCGAGCGGCACGATCACCGGCACGGCGAGCGCGAACACGGAGTACATCGGCAGCACAGCCGACAGATACGGCTGCTGACGCAGGATCGCGATATCGAATACCAGACCAAACGGCCGCGCGAGGAAGTTCGGCCATTCGGTGTACTGGACCATCGGTGTATCGACCTTGAGCGCCATCAACAGGCCGCCGCCGATCAGCATCAGAAACACCGTGAACAGATACGCGCGATAGATTTCCCAGCTGCGTTTGAAAAAGCGTCGACGAGCGGCTGAATCGCTACGGCGAGTCGCAAGCGCCGTGTAAGCCGCCGCCGACGCATAACCGCCGAGAAAAACGAAAACTTCTGCTGAATCGCAAAACGCATATTGATGCAGCGTAAAGCGCGACAGCACACTTCCCGTTATATGGTCCACCGCGATAATCAGCAGCACGACGCCTCGAAAGAAGTCGACTTCGAGTGAACGTGTGTTCGGGGTATTCATTTAAGTGAATGCTCCACGAGCTGCGGTTTCGGCGCGCTCCCGGACAGGGCCTGCGCGCATACGGGGTTTGTACCTAGCTTAGAAAGAAAATTCCCTTAATCAACCAGTATTTAAATTAACACTCGAAGACAGTCGGCAAGCTGGCGGCAGAATGACTTTTTTGTCGGCTTTCAAGTAAATATGTCGGCAGTACTATTCGACAAAACCGAGTCACGGAAAGGAATGCCGCGTGCTTTGATTTACAGTGATTCACTAGAACAAACCCTGATTCTCTAGCAAAAACGGTGCAGGAGATCGCGTCATGTCATTTCATTTCCAAAGTTCGCATCTGGTGGCCATGATTGCTCTCGCGCTCGCAGGCGCGTTTCTGCTCGCGGTGAAATTCCGCCCGTAGACGTGTCGCGGCGTGGTCTGCGAAGCGGTGATCGCCAATGCCGGCGCGATCATGGCGGTCGTAGCTTTCGAAATGCTAACAACTCGACGCGTTTGCGCTCGTGCTTGCGTGGAATCGCGCGCGGCCTCAGAAAAATTTCAAATTCGTTGAACTTCCACTACAACGGCCAGTCGGAGTGAGTAATGCGGCGAGATGGATAGCTGTCCGCCGCAACCTTCTCCTCTCCGCTCCTGTTTATTACGGGAGCGTTTCTTGGGCGCCCGGCGAAAGCCTCGCGCCTATTTCTTTTTTGGCTCGACGGTTCGGCGCTGAAACGTTCCGGATCGTACAACGCGTCGCCAATTTCGAGACGGTCGTTATAATCAGCGCTTTGCCGACGGGCCGACGCATGTTCCGAGCGCTCCGCTCCCTCTCCGTTTTCACCGCGCGACGCACGCGCAGTCTCTGGCGCCGATACGGCATCTTCTGGCTCGGCGCGATCGCCGTTGGCCTGATCGCGGTGTACTACGCGCGCCTCATCGACTGGGGCTTCGGGCTGTTCTCCGAACTGCGCAAACACTATTTCTGGTCGCCGCTGATCGTGACGCCCGCCGCCGCCGCGCTCTGCGTGTTCGTCACGCGCAAGTTCTTTCGCGGCTCGGAAGGCAGCGGCATTCCGCTAGTCATTGCCGTGCTGCATAGTCCGACCGCCGAAGCCGGCGGCCGGCTGCTGACCATCCGGATTCTGCTGAGCAAGATCGCGGTGTCGTTCGTGGCGATTCTCGGCGGCTTCACCATCGGCCGCGAAGGACCGACCGTGCAGGTCGGCGCGGCGCTGATGTTCAACATGCGGCGATTCTTTCCGCGCTCGAATTCGCGTATCGAACGGCAACTCGTGCTCGCGGGCGCGGCGGCGGGACTGTCGGCGGCGTTCAACACGCCGCTCGCGGGCATCGTGTTCGCCATCGAGGAACTGACGCGCAGCTTCGAAGTGCGGACCAGCGGCGTGCTGATTACCGGCATCATCATCGCGGGGATCATCGCGCTCGGGCTGCAGGGCAATTACACCTATTTCGGCACGATCGACGTCGGCACGCATTTCCCGAAGATGCTCGCCGTCGCCGTGGGCGTGACGGCAATCGTCACGGGCATCGCGGGCGGCATCTTCTGCTGGCTGCTGCTCAACACGACCAAATGGATTCCCGCGCCGCTGCGCGCGCTGCATGCGTCGCGTCCGGTCGTGTTAGCGCTGATCTGCGGCTTCGTCATCGCGGCGGTCGGGCTGATTTCGGGCAGCACGACCTTCGGCAGCGGCTACGCCGAAGCGCGCGGTCTGCTCGAAGGCCGCGAGCATCTGTCGATGTTCTATCCGCTGCTCAAGATGATTTCGATGATCGGCTCATATTTGCCGGGCATTCCGGGCGGCATTTTCGCGCCGTCGCTGTCGATCGGCGCGGGTTTCGGCAACGTGCTGCATACCGTGTTCACGCAGATGCCGCTGTCGATGCTCATCGCGCTCGCGATGGTCGGCTATCTCGCCGCTGTCACGCAATCGCCGATTACGGCCTTTGTCATCGTGATGGAGATGATCAACGGCCACGCGCTGGTGATCTCGCTGATGGCGACCGCGCTCATTTCGAGCCGCGTGTCGCGCTTTTTCGCGCCGCCGTTGTACGAGGCGCTGTCGGAGCGCTATATGGCGCCGCTGCCGAAGCCCGCGCCTTCGCCCGAAGTGCCCGATACGGGCGACGAGGCCGTCGTCGAGAAAGACGAGGCCTCGCAAAAATAAGCGCTGGGGGATCCAGATTCACCCGCTGAGCGCGCACGCAAGCACGAACGACGTCAGTTCAAGCAGAACTACGCCTTCACCCGCGCTCAAATCCAGTGGCCCGGCACATAGCGATACTGGCCGCGGAATTCTTCCCAGCGACCGGCGGCCCAGCGCGCGCCCGGCCGCGCCTCGATCCAGTGGCCCGGCACCCACACGTAACGCCCTTCCCAGTTCCAGTGACCCGCATCCCACGCGAAGCCGACGCGCGGCGGCGGCACCGGCTCATAGCGCGGCGCAGGCGGCGCGACCGGCGCGATAACCACGACTTCTGCAAAAGCGCTGCCGATGCTGACGGCACCGGCGACAACCAGCGTGGACTGCGCGAGCAGACGGCGGAAAGAGAGACTCATGTTCGACCTCGTGTTCTGGAGACATTGAACGCGCCTGTCAGCGCGGATGCATGCTCGCGGGCGGCATCGCCCGCGAATCTGTTCAATGTTCGGAACGGTCCGAGCGCCGACACGAATCGGCCGATCTTGCGAATAGATCTGGAACGTTTTGTCGATGCATGTGCGAAAACGTCAACGCACGCGCAAACGTTTTCGTCGGCAACAAAAAAGCCAGAATCGACCGATCCTGGCTTTCATTCGACGCAGCGACGAATCGCGGGTTCGCACGGGGCGAGCCGCCCGTCCCGCGTATCGCGCTACGCCTGCGGTATTTCGATCTTCACTTCCAGCACTTCGAGATCGTCCTGACGTTCGAAGCTCACCCGAATGTCGTCATCGGAAATCTTCACGTACTTCGAAATCACGGCAACCAGTTCCCGTTGCAACGCCGGCAGATAATCGGCAGCGGCTTTGCCACCCGCGCGCTCGTGCGCAATGATCAACTGCAAGCGTTCCTTCGCGACCGTAGCGGACTTTTTCTTCTCGCCCAGCAAAAACGAAAGAATCGACATTGCGTCCCCTTACTTGGTGCCGAAGATGCGTTGCAGCAGGCCCGGTTTCTGATAGTCGGTGAAGCGCAGCGTCTTCTCCTCCCCGAGAAAGCGCGACACGACGTCCTTATACGATTCGGCGACCGTGGTGCCGTCCAGATGCACCGCGGGCATGCCCTGGTTCGATGCGTGCAAGACGTCTTCCGATTCCGGAATCACGCCGATCAGTTCGATGCGCAGGATTTCCTGAATGTCCGACAGCGACAGCATCTCGCCTTCGGACACGCGCTTCGGGTTGTAACGCGTGATCAGCAGATGCTCCTTGATCGGATCCTTGCCTTCCATCGCGCGCTTGGTCTTCGACGACAGAATGCCGAGAATGCGGTCCGAATCGCGCACCGACGACACTTCCGGATTCGTCACGATCAGCGCCTCGTCGGCGAAGTGCATCGCCATCAGCGCGCCGGATTCGATACCCGCCGGCGAGTCGCAGATGATGTACTCGAACTCCATCTTGATCAGCTCGTTGATGACGCTTTCGACGCCCTCGAGCGTCAGCGCGTCTTTATCGCGCGTCTGCGAAGCCGGCAGGATGAACAGGTTCTCGCACTTCTTGTCCTTGATCAGCGCCTGATGCAGGTTCGCCTCACCCTGAATGACGTTGATGAGGTCGTACACCACACGACGCTCGCAACCCATGATGAGGTCGAGATTGCGCAGACCGACGTCGAAGTCGATCACGGCCGTCTTGTGGCCGCGCAAGGCGAGCGCCGATGAGAAGCTCGCGCTGGTCGTCGTCTTGCCGACGCCGCCCTTTCCCGAAGTCACCACAATGATTTTTGCCATACAAGTACCTTGTGTTCGTCAAATAAATCCGCTCGCGTCGCCGTCGAGCGCGCGCCGGGCATCGGGCGCGCGAAGTGGCACGACTCGTCAGGTCAGACGCAGCGGTTCGATCATCAGTTTTTCTTCGTTCAGCCAGATCTGCACGGGCTTGCTCGCGACTTCCGCCGGCAGCGGATTTTCGGTGGTCCGATAAATCCTCGCGATGGAGACCAGTTCCGGCTCCAGGCACGTACAGAAAATCCGCGCGTCGAGGTTGCCGTGCACGCCCGCGAGCGCGCGGCCACGCAGCGGCGCATAGATATGGATATTGCCTTCCGCGATCACTTCCGCGCCGTAGGACACGAGTCCGAGCACGATGAGATCGCCCTTCGCGTACACCTGCTGACCCGAGCGCAGCGGACGGTCGATGATGGTCGCCGGTTGCGGCATGGTGGGCGGCGGCGTGCTCGCGATGGCCGCCTCGATCACCTTGGCGGCGTCGGAATTGGGCTTCGCTTCGTCCACCGAAGGCTTCGGCGCGCCACGGCGGTCGCGCGCCTCGAGAATCGGCAGGCCGCCTTCGTTCACCCATGTGATTGCCCACGTCTGCGAAGGCAGCGCACACACACCGATCGGGCGCATGCGCACGCTCGTCAGCAGCTTCTCCAACTCGGCGAGCGCGATACGCTCGCCTTCGCCGCCATCGGCGTCTTCAGCGAGACGGCGCACGTCGATGGCGACGACATCGCCCGCGAAGAATTCGGGCGTCGCTTCGAAGCGGCGCGTGAGTTCCGTGCGGAGTGCATCGAGGTCGGGAGTCTTGACGACGAAGAGAAGCGTGTCGACGGAGCCGCTGCGCAGTTCGAAGAAGGGCGTTTTGTTGAGCGGCATAAGAACGGCCAAAAATTTTGCGTATTTTACAGGCGTACGCGCACGCGGCCATAATTTTTCCGGCCGATTCCAGCTATCGAAAACGAGAAGTGCGCGCGCGGTGCGATGTGTGAAGTGCGATGAATACAGCCCGGAAAATCAGGCGTCGCGATTGACCTGCATGTGGCAAACGTAGAGCGCTTCCGCCTCTTCCTCGTTGGCGGGCATCGCGCGGCGATCGCCGGTCGGACCGAAGCCCAGACGTTCGTAGAAGCGCATCGCGGTGCGGTTTTCTTCCGCGATCCACGCATGCACTTCGGAGACGCCCTGCTCCGCGAGCCATTGCGACGCGACATTCACGAGCAGCTCGCCGCCACGCAGATGACGCACCGCCGGCGCGACCCACAACGCATTGACGAAGGCGCGCGCGTCGTCGCTATCTTCGATATACGCGTGCACGAGCCCGCACGGATGGCCTTCGGTATACAGCAGGAAGGTCGAGAGCCGGGGCGAATGCGCGTGCTGCGCGGCGGTGTCGTCGAACGACGCGGGATCGACGAGCAGCGCATCGGCCAGCGTCTCGCCGAATGCATAGGGCGCTTCGCGCAGCGACGCCGTGCGCAATTCGCGAAGAACGGACCCCTGTTGTGCGGCAATGCGGCTGACTGTCAGTGAGGGACTCATGCGGGCGCTCATGCAGACGATTTCTCTCTGGCTCTTTGCGTCTTTGGCTTGCGGCTCTGTTGCGGGCTCGTCGAGCTTTTATCGAGCCCGCATCCAGCCCGAAAGGCCACTCCGTAGCTTCAACCGAACGGGCGTACCCGTCAATTCCTAAATCTCAGAAAGTGCTTCACAGCGCACACGAAAGCGACGCCGGATGCTCCTTCTCAGCGTGATCTGCCTCGCGATTGCACCGCGATGGCGCAAGGCTCAAGGCGCAGCGTACGCACCCGTGCCGTCGGGCCACGGCGTCAGCAACTCGAAGCCGTCGGTCGTCGGTGACCGCGACCATGTGCTCCCATTGCGCGGACAACGAGCGGTCTTTGGTCGTGACGGTCCAGCCGTCGCGCGACTGCTGCGTGGCGGCGCGGCCGGCGTTGATCATCGGCTCGATGGTGAAGACGAGGCCCGGCTTCAGACGCAGACCCGCGCCGCGCGCGCCGTAATGCAGCACTTGCGGATCTTCGTGATACACGCGGCCGATGCCGTGTCCGCAGTACTCGCGCACGACGGAAAAGCCTTCGCGATGCGCGACCGACTGAATCGCCGCGCCGATATCGCCGAGCGTCGCGCTCGGCTTCACTTCGCGGATGCCGGCAACCATTGCCTCGTAAGTAGCATCGACGAGACGTTGCGCTTCGCGGCCGGGCGTGCCGACGTGATACATGCGGCTGGTGTCGCCGAAGTAGCCTTCCTTGATGATCGCGACATCGATGTTGATGATGTCGCCGTCCTTCAATTCCTTCGGCCCCGGAATGCCGTGACAGACGACGTGATTCACCGACGCGCAGATCCTCTTCGGAAAGCCCATGTAGCCGACGTTGGCCGGCACGGCCTTCAATTCGTTGACGATGAAGCGATTGCAGATGGCGTCGAGTTCGTCGGTCGTGACGCCGGGGCGCACGTGTTCGGCGATCATCGCGAGGACTTCGGCGGCCATGCGGCCGGAGATGCGTAACTTCTCGATGTCGGCAGGTGTCTTGAGCGTGATGGCCATTGAGCGATGCAGAGGTGTTCGACTCGCCTGCGCGCGGGGTTCGACGGCTTCATGGGCCGATCGCGAACATGACGCGAGCAAGACAATGGGGCCGATGATAGCACTTGCCGGCGCGCGGGCTTTTTGCGGAGGAGTTTGAGTAAGGTGCCGGCGGCCGGTTTTCCTGCTCGCCGGCTGCTCTTGTGATGTGTGTCAGTTTGTGATGAAGTGGCGCGATTTCGCACTTGCCGGGAGGGCATGAACTTGCATCGAATGCTTGTCGTATCGACGGTGATGTCTGCCGCAGCCGCGCTCGCCGCGTGCGGAACGACCACCAGTGGTCCTGAACTCCGCGCCTCGAAGCCGGTGATCAACGTGTCGTCGGCGCGTTCGGCATCGGATATTTCGAGTTGTCTGCTGCGCATGATTCCGTCGGCGCAGACCGTGCGCGATCAGGGCAATACGGAAGTGCTCGTCGGCTCGAACGCGTGGCTCGTCACGCTGATTCCGTCGGCGTATGGATCGATCGTGAAGGTGCAGCAGTCGTCGCACGACGATGGCGGCGTGCTCGAACCGAAACTGCGCTTCGATATCGCGCGCTGTACGGTGTGACCTGGATGAACGGCGCGCTTTGAAGAATAAGAAAAACGCGCGCTGAAAAGCAAAACCCCGCAGTCTTTCGACATGCGGGGTTTTTTGTTTTGGCGGAGGCGGTGAGATTCGAACTCACGGAAGGATCACTCCTTCGCCGGTTTTCAAGACCGGTGCCTTAAACCGCTCGGCCACACCTCCAGCAAGGCACGTATTGTAGCGCAAGTCATTCGCGGCGGGCGAACCTCAACCTTCGAGCGATTTGGTCGCTTTCAGCGCCGGAAAAAGCCGCATCCACAGCAGCGCGACGATGATCGTCCCGAGTCCGCCGATCAGCACCGCCGGCACCGCGCCGAACAGGCCCGCCGTCATGCCGGATTCGAATTCGCCGAGCTGGTTCGATGTCCCGATAAACAGCGAGTTGATCGCGCCGACGCGGCCGCGCATGTCGTCGGGCGTCTGCAACTGCACGAGCGAGATCCGCACGACCACGCTGATCACGTCCGATGCCCCGAGCGCCGCCAGCGCGATCAGCGACAGCACGATATTGCGCGACAGCCCGAACGCGATCGTCGCGATGCCGAACGCGATCACGCCGCCGAACAGCGCCGTGCCCGCGCGCTGCCGCAACGGAAAATGCGCCAGCACGATCGATCCCGTCAGCGCACCGACTGCCGGCGCCGCGCGCAGCACGCCGAGTCCCCTCCCGTATGCAGGATGTCGCGCGCATAGACCGGCAGCAGCGCCGTCGCGCCGCCGAGCAACACCGCGAACAGATCGAGCGACAGCGGGCCCAGAATCACCGGCTTGCTTTTGATAAACGCGATGCCCGAAAACAGCGCCTCGAACGACAGCGGCGCGCGCATGCGGACCGGTTCGTCAATTTTGATCGCGGAGACGGCGAAGGCTGCGGCGAGAAACGCGAGCGTCACCGCGCCGTAGACGGTCAGCGCGCCGAGTCCGTAGAGCAGGCCGCCCATCGCCGGGCCCAGGATCATCGCGGTCTGGTTCGCCGACGTCGACCACGCTGTCGCCTGCTGCAATTGCGAGCGCGGCACGAGGTTCGGCAGGAGCGCGGCCATCGACGGCGATTCGAACGCGCGCGCCGCGCCGGTGATCGCGGCGATCGCGAAAATCGGCGTCGCGGTCTGCCAGCCGCGCCACGCGCCGATACACAGACACAACGCGCCCACGCCCTCGATCGTCTGACAGATGTACGCGATCTTGCGTCGGTCGTAGCGATCCGCGACATGCCCGACGACGAGCGTCAGCAGGAACATCGGCAGGAACTGCGCGAGGCCGACGAAGCCGAGCGCATACGCGCTATGCGTGATCGAATAGACCTGCCAGCCGATCGCCACCGACATCATCTGAAACGCCACCGACGACATCACCCGCGCGCCCCAGAACAGCGCGAACGGGCGATGCCGCATCACCGAGCCGGACACCATCGACGGCGCGCTCAACTTTGCGGATCCTTCAAGAACAGCTCCTGGAGATCGTTGAGGAAACGCTGACCGAGTTCGGTCGGCGCGATGCGCTCGTAGTCGCGCGTGATCAGCCCGCGCTTTTCCGCTTCGACGAGCGCGGGTTCGATCGCGGACAGCGACAAACCCGTGCGCTCGACGAAGGCATGCACCGGAAAGCCTTCGACCAGACGCAGCGTGTTCAGCATGAATTCGAAGGGCAGATCGTTCGGGCCGACGTCGCGTTCTTCCTGAATCGGACTGGCATCGGGCGAAAGCGCCTGATCCATATACGTCGACGGATGCTTGTAGCGCGCCTGACGCAGAATTTTCGACGGAAACGACAGCTTCGTATGCGCGCCCGCGCCGATGCCGAGATAGTCGCGGAAGCGCCAGTAATTCAGATTGTGCTTGCTCTGCCGATGCGGCTTCGCATACGCCGACACTTCATAGCGGCCGTAACCCGCATCGCGCGTGCGTTCGTGGATCCACTCCTGCATGTCGGCGCTGGCGTCGTCGTCGGGCAGCGCGGGCGGATACTTGGCGAACAGCGTGTTCGGCTCCATCGTCATGTGATAGAGCGACAGATGCGGCGGCGCGAAGGCAATCGCCGTATCGATATCGTGCTTGCATTCGTCGAGCGATTGCTGCGGCAGCGCGAACATCAGATCGAGATTGAAGTTGTCGAAGTGCGTCGCGGCGATTTCCACGGCACGGCGCGCTTGCGTCGCGTCGTGAATGCGGCCGAGCGCCTTCAGATGCGCTTCGTTGAAACTCTGAATGCCGATCGACAGACGATTCACGCCGCTCGCGCGAAACGACGCGAACTTCGCGGCTTCGAAGGTGCCGGGATTCGCTTCGAGCGTGATTTCGGCATCGGCGTCGAGGGGCAGCAACGCGCGCGCATCCGACAACAATCGGTCAAGCCCTTTCGCCGACAGCAGCGAAGGCGTGCCGCCGCCGATGAAAATCGTATGCACTTGCCGTCCCCAAACCAGCGGCAACGCACGTTCGAGATCGGCACGCAGGGCATCGAGATAACGGTCTTCGGGGAAAACGTCGTCCTTCGCTTCGTGCGAATTGAAATCGCAATACGGGCACTTGCGCACGCACCACGGGAAATGCACATACAGCGACAGCGGCGGCAGCGACGTCAGCCGGATGCTGCCCGGCGACGTAAAAGCCTGCACGACGTTGATCGTCTTCGGTCCGGCGCTCACGCAAGTTCCTTCACACGTTGCAGTAGATCGCGCAGCGCGAGCGCGCGATGGCTCAGCACGTTCTTGCGCGCGGGATCGAGTTCCGCCGCCGTCGCGTTGAGCGCCGGCAGGAAGAAGTACGGGTCGTAGCCGAAGCCGTTGTCGCCGCGCGGCGCATCGAGGACTTCGCCGTGCCAGCGGCCTTCGCAGATCACCGGTTCGGGATCGTCGGCGTGACGCACGAGCACCAGCACGCAGAAGTAATACGCGCGGCGATCGGCTTGATTCGCGAGATCGGCGACGAGGCGCACGTTGTTCGCGGCATCGCTCTTTTCGCCGCCTGCAAGCGACGCATAGCGCGCCGAATACACGCCCGGCGCGCCGTTCAGCGCGCGTACGCATAAACCGGAATCGTCGGCGAGCGCGGGCAGGCCGGTCAGCGACGACGCATGCCGCGCCTTCGCCAGCGCGTTCTCGACGAAGGTCGGATGCAGCTCGGGCGCTTCGGGCACGCCCAGTTCGCCCTGCGCGATCAGCTCGATGCCCGCCGCGTCCAGCAGCGAGGCGAACTCGCGCAGCTTGCCCGCATTGTTCGATGCGAGCACCACGCGCCCCAGGCCATTGACGTCAGACACCTTGAATCCCCAACGCTTCTTTCTGCTTCAGCACCAGCACCTTGATGCCGCTGTCCGCAAGCGCGATCAGTTCGTTCATCTCGTCGCGCGAGAAGGGCGCGCCTTCCGCCGTTCCCTGCACTTCGACGAAACCGCCCGCGCCGGTCATCACGACGTTCATGTCGGTATCGCACTGCGAGTCTTCGTCGTAGTCGAGATCGAGCACCGGCGAGCCTTCGAAGATGCCGACGGAAATCGCCGCGACGAAATCCTTCACCGGCGACTTGGCGATCTTGCCCGACGCGACCAGCTTGCTGACCGCATCGTGCGCGGCGACGAATGCGCCCGTGATGCTTGCCGTGCGCGTGCCGCCGTTCGCCTGAATCACGTCGCAGTCGATATGCAGCGTACGTGCGCCCAGCGCGTTCAGGTCGAACACGGAACGCAGCGCGCGGCCGATCAGGCGCTGAATCTCCTGCGTGCGGCCGGTCTGCTTGCCGCGCGCGGCTTCGCGATCGCTGCGCGTGTGCGTGGCGCGCGGCAGCATGCCGTATTCGGCGGTGAGCCAGCCTTGCTCGCGGCCGCGCAGAAACTCCGGCACGCGTTCGGCGATGCTCGCCGTGCAGATGACTTTCGTATCGCCGAATTCGACGAGCACCGAGCCTTCCGCATGCTTCGTGTAATGGCGCGTGATGCGCACGTCGCGCAACTGGTTCGCGCGGCGGCCGCTCGGACGGGGAGGAGACGGCTTGAGCAGGGGAGAGTCGGTCATAGGATTGGAGAATGAGAGTGGCGACGCCTGAACATGCGCCGAATGCCGAATTTTATCGTCAAAGCCCCGCGAGCGTTGCGCGCGCGTCACGCATCGGCCAAGGCGATCCGGGCGTTCCCGTCAGTAAAAATGTGATAATGCGAATTCCCCGCCCGGCGGCTCCACGCGTGCCAATCCCAGTGCACCTCATCCGCGCCGGGCGTTTCGTTGAACCGGCCTTCGCAATGAAGGCGCATATCGCGAGACGTACCATGATCTACAGCATGACAGGCTATGCCAGCGTGACGCGTGAAGTCGTCGCCCAGGCTGCGGGACCCAATGGCGCGCCGGGCTCGAGCATCGGCGTATCGGTGGAATTGCGCACGGTGAATTCGCGCTTTCTCGACCTAAATTTCCGCATGCCCGAGGACGTGCGCGCCATCGAACCGCAGATGCACGAAATGCTGATGTCGAAGCTCTCGCGCGGCAAGGTCGATATCCGCATCAACCTGAATCGCGTCGAGCAGACGGCCAGCGCCGGCGCGCTGAATCGCGAGTCGCTGACGCAGCTCGCCGCGCTGGAACGCTCGGTGCTCGATATTTTTCCCGACGCGGAACGCATGCGCACCGGCGAAATCCTGCGCTGGCCCGGCGTGCTGACGGAAAGCTCGGTGTCGCCGGAAGCGCTGTGCGAAGCGGTGCTCGCATGCGGCAAACAGGCCATTGCCGATCTGATCGATGTGCGCGCGCGTGAAGGCGCGGCGCTCGGCAATGTGCTGATCAACAACGTGACGGAAATGGAAGCGATCGTCGCGCGCATCACGCCGCTGGTGCCGGAGCTGATCGCGAAGCATCAGCAGAAGATCGTCGAGCGTCTGCAGGACGCGCTGGGCATCGCGACGTCGGAAGGCGCGACGTCGACCAGCGTGCCGCGCGAGGAAATTGCCGAGCGGATTCGTCAGGAAGTGACGATGTACGGCATCCGCATCGATATCGCCGAAGAATTGCAGCGGCTCACCGCGCATCTGAACGAAACGCGCCACGTGCTGCAAAAGGGCGGCAAGGTCGGCAAGCGGCTCGACTTCATGATGCAGGAACTCAACCGCGAAGCGAACACGCTCGGCTCGAAGGCCGCCGCGAAGGAACTCGCCGATGCGTCGATGACGCTGAAGCTGCTCATCGAGCAGATGCGCGAGCAAGTACAGAATCTGGAGTAAAGCAAGATCATGCCGAACACGACACATCGCTCGCATAGCCACTATACGGGCATCTATCCCGGCAACCTGTTCATGGTGGTGGCGCCCTCGGGCGCGGGCAAATCGACGCTCGTCAACGCGCTGCTCGCCGAAGACGAGTCGATCCGCCTGTCGGTTTCCTACACGACGCGCGACCCGCGTCCGAAGGAAACCGACGGCGTGCAGTATCACTTCGTGTCCGTCGAGGAATTCATGGAGCGCCACAAGCAGGGCGAATTCCTCGAAAGCGCCGAAGTGCACGGCAACTACTACGCGACCTCGAAGCTGTGGATCGAGGACCAGATGAAAATGGGCCACGACGTGCTGCTCGAAATCGACTGGCAGGGCGCGCAGCAGGTCAAGAAGCAATTCCGCAATGCGGTGGAGATTTTCATCCTGCCGCCGTCGCTGGATGCGCTCGAAGACCGGCTCAAGAAACGCGGCCAGGATTCCGAAAAAGTAATTGTGCGCCGGCTGCTCGCGGCGGGGAGCGAAATGGCGCATGCATCGGAGGCGGAGTACGTCGTGATCAACGAGAACTTCGATCGCGCGCTGACCGAACTGCGTTGTCTGGTGGCCGCCACGCGTCTGCGCTTCACGTCGCAGTACGCGCGCAAGACGCAGCTTTTCGTGGACCTCGGCATCCACTCCACGCCGCAGCAATGAACGAAGCCGGTGGCCGGGTCATATCGGTCACATAAGGTAGAATAAAACACACACTAGTGTTCCGTCCCAGAAATAACTTTATATAAATCCAACATGTTCTATGATCGACTTATGGTGTGCGGGAAACGATCGTGGGACGTAAGGGAATCGAGGTTCTCGTGTCCAATCTGGAGCGAGAACAATTGCTGTCAATGAGCCGTTCGCGTTCGCTGCCTCATTCTCTGGTGCGCCGAGCAAAGATCGTCCTGATGG
>NZ_LFJJ01000148.1 GCF_001189365.1 Candidatus Burkholderia verschuerenii
AGCGCCCACACTTATCGGCTGTTAGTTTTTAAAGAGCACATCGCAAACTGAAGCGCGGTGACTTGCTACTACCACCGCCCTTCCGTCTTGCGTCGCTGCATCAGCAGCAGAGAGATGAAATTGTGAAGAATCTTTTTCTCCTTGTCAACACTATTTTTTCGCTTTCGCTTCGAAATCTGCTGACTCGGAGGCCGCTTGTTTCTCTCCAGCGGCCCTCGCCTTGCGGCAAGGAGCGGAATATTAGGCGATGCAGACGCGAATGACAAGCCTATGACGCATCTTTTTTTGCGAACGCTTCATTGACCCGATTTGCCGCGTCCGACGACCACCTCCAGCGGCACCGCCGCCGCCATTGCCGCGTACCCGGCGTCGCTCGGATGCACATGGTCGCCGCTGTCATATCGACGTTGCAGCACGCTCGGCTGCGCCGGATCGCGCAAGGCCTGATCGAAGTCGATGACTCCGTCGAACGCGCAGCTCGAACGGATCGACGCATTCACCGCCGTGCGGATCGCTTCGCGATCCGGCGGCAGCGACGCCGGCGTCAGCGTCGCGCCGTAGATCTTGACGCCGCGCTGATGCGCCTGCGCGATCAGCCGCTGATACCCACGCTCCAGCGCATCGGCGTTGACTTGGGTGTGCGGCGTGTCGCAATCCAGGCCGGCGCGCGCGGGCATCGCGGCGAAATTGATGTCGTTGATGCCGATCAGCACGACGATCGCCCGGACGCTGTATTGCCGCAGCGCGTCGCGCTCGAAGCGATTGACCAGCGCCTCGCCATAACAAGGCGAGTTGCTCAGCAGCCGGTTGCCGCTGATGCCGACATTCACCACCGTCGTCTGCCCGCCGCCGTCCTTTTCGATGCGCTTGGCCAGCGCGTCGGTCCAGCGCCGGTTGGCGTTCAGCGACGAGCGCATGCCGTCGGTGATGGAATCGCCGATCGCGATCACGGATTGCGCGCTCGGGCTTTCGACCGAGACGTTGCTCAGCCACGCGTACTGCGTGAACCGGCTGCGGAAGGCGCCGGCGGACGCATCGTCGGTGTGATCGCCGGGCGTCGACACGTAGTTGACCTGGCTCGCGACCCGATGCCACGCCACCAGCTTCTGCTCCTTGCCGACGAAACTGCTGACTGCCACGGGCTGAAACGCCGTCACATCGAAAGCGACGGGATCGCTCGTCGCTTGCGCGCCCGGCGCGACGGTCACGCTCTTGCGCCCGCCGAACAGCACGGGACGCGCGCTGCCCGCCCGGATCGCCGCGTTCGAGCCCGACACCGCGCGCGCAACGCTCATCGATTCGACGACCAGCGGCTCCGTTCCATATAGATTGCTGATCCGAAGCCGCATCTGCTTGCCGGTGATCTGCGGATAGATCACCTGACGCACCGTCCGCCCCGCCACGTCCGGCGCGCGATACAGCGCGGGCAGCTCGGCCATCTGCGGAATCGACTGCAGCGCGGTGCCCCACGCGCTGACCCAGCGCGCCGTGTCGGGCGCGGCGGCGGCATCCGCGGACCATGCCGGCGTGGCGAATGAAATTGACGCGGAAATCGCGGCCGCACAGATCGCGGCGAAAGCTCGGAGTTTCATGGGCGACGGCGTGAGGACAAAGCCGAGATTGTGCCTGATCGACCGGCGCGCACGCGGCACGGTCGGCTCGCCGCGCCCGGGCGTCGTCGAACGGAGAACAGCCCGCGCGGCCGAAAAAGCCTCAAAATGCTGGCACTCAACCCAGAGCGGGCGCATCGCCTGCTCGCGCATCGACGAATCATGGCATCCACGAACACACACGAAGTCCCGCCTCGCCTGAACTGGGAAGAAAACGGCGAAGACCGTTCCGCCCGCTGGCGCTCGGAAAGCGGCAACCCGCCGCCGAAGCGTCTGGTGATCGGCGACGATCAGATGACGGCCGATCACGCCTACCGCCTCGCCTGCGAAGGCACGGCGATCCTCTGGCGCGGCGACTTCCAGAACGCGCGACAGTTATTGCAGGCGATGGCGCGTCGCATCGAGAAGAAGCCGCGCAAGAAGAAGGATGCCGCGCCCGCGTCGCCGATGCCTTCAATCTGCATCGGCTGGCGCAATCGCAGCGCGCGCGCACGCTGGCGATGGTCGTCCTTCCGCTCGACGCGCAATACGCGATTCCGCTGCGTCGCGCGCCCGACGTCCGATCGGCGTGCGAAGAGGCATACGGCGCGACGGACGAAGCGTCGGTCGTGTCCTTGCGCGAAGTGCTCGGGCTGGTCGGCGCGCACGAATGGCGCAAGAAGGGCGTAGAAATCCGCGCGACGGGCGGCCGGATTCATCCTTACTACGGCGTGTTTTCGCCGGTTCGCGGCGAATACATCGACGTGGTGGCGAATCAGCCGTTACCGTCGACGACGCTCGCATTCGATATCGGCACCGGCACCGGCGTGCTCGCAGCCGTGCTCGCGCGACGCGGCGTCGAGCGCGTCGTGGCGACGGACCTCGATCCGCGCGCCCTCGCCTGCGCGCGCGAAAACATCGCGCAACTCGGCCTGAAGCGGCAAGTCGACGTAATCGAAACCGATCTGTTTCCGGAAGGACGCGCGCCGCTCGTCGTCTGCAATCCGCCGTGGCTGCCCGCGCGGCCGAGTTCGGCGATCGAGCACGCGATCTACGATCCCGACAGCCGCATGCTGCGCGGTTTCCTCAACGGACTCAGCGCGCATCTCACGCCGGGCGGCGAAGGCTGGCTGATTCTGTCCGACTTCGCTGAACATCTCGGGCTGCGCACGCGCGCGCAGTTGCAGGAATGGATCGACGCAGCCGGACTGAAAGTGGATGGACGCATCGACGTGAAGCCGCGTCATCCGAAATCGACCGATGCGAACGATTCGCTGCACACCGCGCGCGCCGCCGAAGTGACGTCGCTGTGGCGCTTAGTCGTCGCGTAACGCAATGCCGCGCTCGTTGAGCCAGGTGAGCGCGCCTTCCCCCGCGACGAGTCCGCTCGCGAAGCACGCCGTCAGCAGATAACCACCGGTCGGCGCTTCCCAGTCGAGCATTTCGCCCGCGCAGAACACGCCGGGCAAGTTGACGAGCATCGAACGCGCGTCGAGCGCTTCGAACGCGACGCCGCACGCGCTGCTGATGACTTCGGCGATCGGCCGCGGACGCACGACGCGCACGGGCAGCGCCTTGATCCGCGCGGCGAGCGTTTCTGGATCGGCGAATTCGTCCTTCGTGAGACATTCGCGCAGCAGTCCGGCCTTGACACCGGCCAGATGCAGCCGGCTTTGCAGATGGCTCGACATCGACCGCGCGCCACGCGGATGCAGCACCTCGTCGCGGACGCGCTCGGCGGAAAGCTGCGGCGCGAGATCCAGCCAGATTTCCGCGCCCGTTTCGCCCGATAGCGCGATCTTGTCGCTGATCGCCGCCGACAGCGCGTAAATCAGACTTCCCTCGATGCCGTGCTCCGTAATCAGGCATTCGCCGACGCGCCCGCCGTCCGCATCGTTCACCGCAATCGCCACCGATTTGAGCGGCTCGCCCGCGAATCGCTCGCGAAAGTGCGCCGACCAGTTCACGTCGAAGCCGCAATTCGACGGCACGAACGGCGCGACATCCACGCCGCGCGCGATCAGATGCGTAAGCGCCGCGCCATCGGAGCCGAGTTGCGGCCAGCTCGCGCCGCCGACCGCGAGAATCAGCGCGTCGTGGCGAACGTGCTTTTCGCCGTCGGGCGTCGAGAAGCGGGAAACGGACGCGTCATCGTTCGCAAATCCGAGCCATCGGTGCCGCATATGCAGCCGCACGCCCGACGCGCGCAGCCGATGCAGGCCACGCGCGCAGCATCGGCGCGGCTTTCATATCGGTCGGAAAGACGCGGCCCGAGCTTGCCGACGAAGGTTTCCACGCCGAGTCCATGCACCCACGCGCGCAATGCATCGGCATCGAAGCGGTCGAGTAACGGCTCGATATGCGCGCGACGCGCGCCGTAACGGGCGCGGAATGCATCGGCGGGTTCGGAATGCGTGAGATTCATGCCGCCCTTGCCCGCCATCAGAAACTTGCGTCCGACCGACGGCATCGCGTCGAACACGTCGACGCGCGCGCCGCCCGCCGCGAGCGCTTCGGCGGCCATGAGTCCGGCCGGACCGCCGCCCACGATCGCGGCATTCACCGATTCGACGCTTTCATCTGACGACATGCTGTTGGACGTTTCGATAAGGAAAAAGGGACGCCATTGTCGCATTGGCGCTTGAGGACGCGTGCCGGAAAGCCTTGTCGCGCCTCGTAAGTCATTAAATAACAAAAAAGAATTTGGGCGCGTGCCACGCCGCAAGTACGATCGCGCGATTCGTTGCATCAACAACTTTTTACTTCGGCACCATCATGTCAGTTTCTCTCGCGCCCGAGCGCGCACCTTCTCCCGCCGATGCCGCCGATGCGCGTCCCGTCATCCGCAGCGCCGCCGATGTATCCGCGCTCGTCAATCGCGGCGCCGCGCTCGGCAGCGATGCGCGCATCGTCGTCGCGATCGCGCTCGGCGGCGTATTCCTCGATGCCTACGATCTCGGCGCGCTGGCGTTCGGCGTCAAGGATATCGCCCGCGAATTCTCGCTGACGTCGACCGGAACCGGCCTGGTCGCCTCCGCGATCACGTTCGGCGCGATCATCGGCGCGTTCCTCGGCGGCTATTTCACCGACAAGGTCGGCCGCTATCGCGTGTTCATGGCGGACATGTTCTTCTTCGTGATCGCGGCCATCGCCTGCGCGCTCGCGCCGAACGCGTGGGTGCTCGGCGGCGCGCGCTTCGTGATGGGTCTGGGCGTCGGCATCGACTTGCCGGTCGCGATGGCGTTTCTCGCGGAGTTTTCGCGCTTGCAAGGCCGCGGCAACAAGGCCGCGCGCGTCGCGATGTGGTGCCCAACGTGGTACGCGGCGATCAGTGTCTCCTATCTATTAGTGCTCGGCCTGTACGCGGTGCTGCCCGCGCATCAGTCGGGCTTGTTGTGGCGGCTGATTCTCGGCTTCGGCGCGGTGCCGGCGATCGCGATCATTCTGATCCGCAGCCGATACATGAGCGAATCGCCGGTGTGGGCCGCGAATCAGGGCGACCTGACCGGCGCCGCCGATATCCTCAAGCGCTCCTACGGCATCGATGCCCGCGTCGATGCGCCCGCCGCCGCGAGCGCGCCGAAAGCGCGTCGGGCGTCGTGGAGCAATTACGGCGCGCTGCTGCGCGGCGTCTATCTGCGCCGCACGGTGCTGGCGACGGTCATCGCGATCGCGTCGTCGTTTGCGTATAACGCCGTCGCGTTCGGCTTGCCGGTGATCATCTCCAGCTTCCTCGCGCAGTCCGTGCTGACGACGATTCTCGCGTCGCTCGCGCTCAACCTCTGTTTCGCGTTCGTCGGCGGGCTGGTGTCGGTGCGCATCGTGCCGAAGTTCGGCGCGTGGAATCTGACCGTGATCGGCTACTTCTTCCAGTTGGCGGCGCTCGTCGGGCTCGCGATCGTCGGCAAGCCGGCGACGGGCGCGCAGGTCGTCATCGCGATTGCCTTCCTCGCCGCGTTCCTGCTCGGACAAGGCATCGGGCCGGGTTCGCACAGCATGACGTTCGCGTCGCTGAGTTATCCGACGTCGCTGCGCGGCGTGGGCGTCGGCTTCAATCAGACGCTGATGCGCGCAAGCTCGACGGTGTCGCTGTTCCTGTTCCCGGTCCTGTCGGCGGCGCTCGGCACCAAGGTGTTCTGGATCATCGCGGTCGCGCCGCTCGCGGGTCTCGTCGCGCTGTTCGCCGTGCGCTGGGAACCGTCGGGCTACGACGTCGACGCCGAGGATTTTCAAAGCCCACGCGCGTGAACGATTGATGAAGGCCGCGACGCTGTGACAGCGCGGCCGCCCACATCCGATTCCACGACGATCGCTTAGACTAGGACCGCTTGCCCGAGCGCTCCTTCTGTCTTCATGGCTTCCCGACAACGATGAACACCATTCACGTCGCGAATGGCGATTTCGCGGCCCAAACCCTGACGCACACGCTGAGGCTCGCCGAACGCGACGAGCGCGTGGTCGCGCTGCGCGACGATCTCGCGGTTGGTCCGCTGCGCGATATCGACGATTCGTCGCTGACGCGCGCGACCTTCTGGCGGCAAGTGCTCAACAGCTCGTTCGACTTCGAAGACGATCTCGAAGGCCAGCAGGCGCTGCTCGGCCGCCTCGCGCGCTGCGAAGGACAACTCGTCGTCTGGCACGGCCAAAGCGCGGGCGATCAGCTGATGCTGCGACGCTTCGCCTACCATCTGCGCAACGCGCCGCAGCGGCTGAACGAAGCGAAGCTGAATCAGGACGATCTGTCGATCGCCGCGAAAGATGTCGATGCGACCCGCGCGCGCCGCGCCGATGGCGCGACCGCCGTCGGCATGTTTTCGCCGCGTCAGTTGCTCGCGAAGTTGCCGAGCGCCGCGCCGATTTCCGTGCTGCGCATCAGCCGTCTCGCGCTCGAGTGGCAGGAAGCGAAGTACGCGAACGTCGAAACGCGTCGTCTGCGCGACAACATGCTGGTGTCCGGCGCGTGGCACGACGTCGACGAAACGCTGCTGGAACTGGCCGGCGACGCATGGCGCCCGGCGCGCGATATCGTCGGCGAAGCGATGGCGAGAAGCTTCGACTTTATCCTGAGCGATTCGGTTGGCTTCTGGCGATGCCGCGAACTCGTCACGGCGGGCCGACTTAAAATACGCGGCACGCCTTCCGATATCACCGAGGCCGAACTGCGCCGCTGAATCCAAAATAAAAGCATTGCGACATGGCCCGTACCAAAGCGCCTGACCACGAAACACAGCGCGAACAGATTCTCGAACTCGCCGCCACGAAATTCGCCCAGACGAGCTATCCGAGCACGTCGATGGCCGATCTCGCCGCCGCGAGCGGCACGTCGAAGGCGCGTCTCTACCATTACTACGAGAGCAAGGAAGCGATTCTCTTCGATCTGCTCGACCGCTACACGAAGCGGCTGATGCTGATCATCGCGGAAGTGGAAGGCGCGAGCCAGCGGCGCGGACTCGGCGAGCGCGATGCATTCGCGGAACTCGTGCGGGCGTTTCTCGCGGAATACGAGACATCGCATAGCCGGCACGTCGCGCTGCTCAACGACGTCAAATATCTCGAAGATGCGCAGCGCGAGATCGTGCTCGACCGGCAGCGCGATATCGTCGCGGCCTTCGCGCGGCAACTCGCGCGCGCTTATCCGAAGCGCGTCACGAAGGACAACCAGACCGCGCTGACGATGATGGTCTTCGGCATGATCAACTGGACCTTCACCTGGCTCAAACCCGGCGGCAAGCTCGGCTACGGCGAGTTCGCGGAACAGGTTGTCGACATGATCGAACGCGGACTGAGCGGCGATCAATAAATTGCTGCAACACAACATGTCAGACCGTTGTGTTTACGCGATTTTCACAAATCATTGATTTAAAATATTTAATCGGCTTTCCGGTAGCTGTTTAGAACGCTGCCTCCAGCGCGATTTAAGGGTTTTCCCGTATCAATAGTCGCGGTATACCGTAAAATCATCTTGCTGTGCAACACGCTGCACGATTGAGATGAAGGAGGAATACCGTGGAACTAGCCATCAACCGCACCGCCGAGCAGATCGTCGCGAGCGACCGTCCACTGCCGGACGCCGCGCGCTTGCCGGTTCTCGTCCGCGAACTGTCCTCTGCGGATCGTGATCGCCTGCTCACGCACTTTCTCGCGCTCGACGAAAACGATCGCCTGCTGCGTTTCGGCCAGATCGTGCCGGACTACGTGATCGAGAACTACGTCCGCAATCTCAACTTCGCCAACGACACCGTGTTCGGCGTGTTCGGCAATGCGCTCGAACTGGTCGGCGTCGGCCATCTGGCCTATCTGCCCGCGGAAGGCGACAAGCGCACGGCAGAATTCGGCGTATCGGTGCTGGAATCGGCGCGCGGTCGCGGCATCGGCTCGAAAATGTTCGAGCGCGCGGCCATGCGCAGCCGCAATACGCAGGTGTCGGAACTGTACATGCATTGCCTGTCGCGCAATTCCACGATGATGCACATCGCGCGCAAGTCGGGCATGAAGATCGAATACGCCTATGGCGAAGCGGACGCGTATCTGTCGCTGCCGCCGGCCGATCAGACGAGCATCATGACCGAGATGCTGCAGGAACAGGCCGCCGTGTTCGATTACGCGATCAAGCGTCAGACGCATCGCGCGTCGCAAGTGTTTCAGGCGTTTATGCCGGCGACCGACGCCAACTGAGCGCTTTAACGTAAAGGCAGCGCCGTCGTCTCTTTGATGCGCTCGAGCGAAAAGCTCGACCGCACGTCGATCACCGACGGGTGATGCAGCAGATGCTCCTGAACGAAGCGCGAGAAGTCGTCCATATCGCACACCTGAACGCGCAGTAGAAAATCCATCTCGCCGGTCATCGCGTCGCAGGCGACGACTTCGGGCCACGAACGCACGGCATCGCGGAACAATCACCGTGCGTCGGCGCTTTGGGCGTACCGGCGGGCGCCTGCGTGCCGCCGCGCTTTTCCAGCCGCACGTTGATATACGCGAGCAGACCCAGCCCGATCTTCTTGGCGTCGAGCAGCGCGACATAGCCGCGAATCACGCCGATCTCCTCCAATCGCCGAATCCGCCGCAAACACGGACTCGGCGACAAATTCACCCGCTCCGCGATCTCCTGATTCGACAAGCGCCCGTTTTCCTGAAGGATGGCGAGAATGCGCCGGTCTATCGTATCCAACTCGGCTTCGGCCATTTTCTGTCTCCTCGCGATATGTAATTGGCAGGTTCGTGCGCAATCCTAGGATTCGCCGATTTGATTCGCAAGCTTTTGCCGCATCCGGGTGTCTACACTGTCCCGATACCGCGTCATCACGAATGGAGACAGCATGACCGCTTCGACCTGGGACAATCCCGTCGGCACCGACGGCTTCGAGTTCATCGAATACACCGCGCCGGATCCCGTCGCGCTCGGCAAGTTGTTCGAGCGCATGGGTTTTACGGCTATCGCGATAGCATCGGCATAAGGACGTGACGCTTTATCGTCAGGGCGTGATCAATTTCATCGTGAACGCGGAGCCGGATTCGTTCGCGCAGCGCTTCGCGCGTCTGCACGGGCCGTCGATTTGCGCGATCGCCTTCCGCGTCGCCGATGCCGCCAAGGCGTATCAGCGCGCGCTCGAACTCGGCGCGTGGGGCTTCGACAACAAGACCGGCCCGATGGAACTGAACATCCCTGCGATCAAGGGCATCGGCGATTCGCTGATTTACTTCGTGGATCGCTGGCGCGGGAAGAACGGCGCGCAGCCGGGCAGCATCGGCGATATCAGCATTTACGACGTCGATTTCGAGCCGATTCCCGGCGCACAGGCGAATCCGGTCGGGCACGGGCTGACGTATATCGATCACCTGACGCACAACGTGCATCGCGGACGCATGGTCGAATGGGCGGAGTTTTACGAGCGGCTGTTCAATTTCCGCGAAGTGCGTTACTTCGATATCGAAGGCAAGGTGACGGCGGTCAAGTCGAAGGCGATGACTTCGCCCTGCGGCAAGATCCGCATTCCGATCAACGAGGAAGGATCGGAAAACGCCGGGCAGATTCAGGAATATCTCGACGCGTATCGCGGCGAAGGCATTCAGCACATCGCGCTCGGCACCGCCGATATCTACACGATCGTCGACGGCCTGCGCGGCGCGGATATCGCGCTGCTCGATACCATCGACACGTATTACGAGCTGGTGGATCGCCGCGTGCAGAATCACGGCGAATCGGTCGCGGAACTGAAGAAGCGCAAGATTCTGATCGACGGCAATCAGGACGAAATCCTGCTGCAGATTTTCACGGAAAACCAGATCGGGCCGATCTTCTTCGAGATCATCCAGCGCAAGGGCAATCAGGGTTTCGGCGAAGGCAATTTCAAGGCGCTGTTCGAATCGATCGAACTGGATCAGATGCGGCGCGGCGTGCTCAAGGACACGACTGCACGCTGACGTTGCATCGGGACGATTAAAAAAAGGGACATCACACGATGTCCCTTTTTGCATTTTCGACGCGCCATGCTCAATGCACGACGCACGTGACCGGATCAGCCGATGGTGTCGTCGTCGCTGCGTTGTGAGTCGCGGCGCTTTTCCGTAGTGGTGCGGACCGACTGGACGCGCGCTTGCGCAACCTGCCGAACGGGCGATGCCTCGAACGGCGACTGATTCGCCCGCGCACCGCCACTGGGCGCGCTGATCGCGAAAAAGGCCGCCGAGACCATCAGGAAACTCTGGATGTGGCGTTGTTTCATTGTCGTTATCTCCTTCTAACTGCATGTGTACGTCTGCTTTCAGGGTCAAACCAACCTTAAACATCTGACAGTTCAAAACCCCGAAGGCGCCATTTTAGACAGGATCGGCCGCCAAGGTTCCGTTTGTTTGTCGTTTTTACACGCTGTAACAAGATCACCTTCTTCCGTGCGGAAACGTCAAGGAATTGAAGCAAAGCGCTGTTACGTGAGTGTTTTTTAACGGGTTTGTCCCACTGTCTCGCAAACCATTAGATCGGCACACTGGAAATCCCGGCCTGAGCGTTCACAAGACGCGAAACGGCCCGAAACATGCTTTGGCGATCCCAAACCTCGGGTGGAGGAAGACATAGAATGAACGCCCCGCTAGACGCAGAACAAAGAGCTTCGCTAGAAGCCGCCCTGAAATCCGTCACGCTCGACGACAAATACACGCTCGAACGCGGTCGCGCGTATATGAGCGGCATCCAGGCGCTGGTGCGCTTGCCGATGCTCCAGCAGGAGCGCGACAAGGCCGCCGGGCTCAACACCGCCGGATTCATCTCCGGATATCGCGGTTCTCCCCTTGGTGGGCTCGATCAGTCGCTCTGGAAGGCGAAGAAGCATCTCGCCGGGCATCAGATCGTATTCCAGCCGGGCGTGAACGAAGATCTCGCCGCGACCGCCGTGTGGGGCTCGCAGCAAGTCAATCTGTATCCGAGCGCGAAACACGACGGCGTGTTTTCGATGTGGTACGGCAAAGGCCCGGGCGTCGACCGTTCGGGCGATGTCTTCAAGCACGGCAATTCCGCCGGATCGGCCGCGCACGGCGGCGTGCTGGTGCTCGCCGGCGACGATCACGCCGCGAAATCTTCGACGCTCGCGCATCAATCGGAGCACATCTTCAAGGCGTGCGGCCTGCCGGTGCTGTTTCCGTCGAACGTGCAGGAATATCTCGATTTCGGCTTGCACGGCTGGGCGATGAGCCGCTACTCCGGCCTCTGGGTCGCGATGAAATGCGTGACCGACGTGGTGGAATCGTCGGCGTCGGTGGATATCGACCCGCATCGCACGAAAATCGTGATTCCGACCGATTTCGCGATGCCCGACGGCGGCCTGAATATCCGCTGGCCCGATCCGCCGCTGGTGCAGGAAGCGCGTCTGCTCGACTACAAGTGGTACGCCGCGCTGGCTTACGTGCGCGCGAACAAGCTGGACCGCGTGGAAATCGATTCGCCGCAAGCGCGCTTCGGCATCATGACCGGCGGCAAGGCGTATCTCGACGTGCGTCAGGCGCTGACCGATCTCGGTCTCGATGACGCAACGTGTTCGCAGATCGGCATCCGTTTGTACAAGGTTGGTTGCCTGTGGCCGCTCGAAGCGCAAGGCGCGCACGAATTCGCGCGTGGCCTCGAAGAGATTCTGGTCGTCGAGGAAAAGCGTCAGATTCTCGAATACGCGATCAAGGAAGAGCTCTACAACTGGCCGGATGCGCAACGTCCGCGCGTCTACGGCAAGTTCGACGAGAAAGACGGCGCAGGCGGCGAATGGTCGGTGCCGATGGGCAACTGGCTGCTGCCCGCGCACTACGAGTTGTCGCCCGCGATCATCGCGAAGGCGATCGCCACGCGTCTGGAAAAGTTCGATCTGCCCGCCGACGTGCGCGCGCGCATCGCGGCGCGGCTTTCGGTGATCGAGGCAAAGGAGAAATCGCTGGCGCGGCCGCGCGTCGAAGCGGAGCGCAAGCCGTGGTTCTGCTCCGGCTGTCCGCACAACACGTCGACCAACGTGCCCGACGGATCGCGCGCGATGGCCGGCATCGGCTGTCATTACATGACGGTCTGGATGGACCGCAACACGAGCACCTTCAGTCAGATGGGCGGCGAAGGCGTCGCGTGGGTCGGTCAGGCGCCGTTTTCCAACGACAAACACGTGTTCGCCAATCTCGGCGACGGCACGTATTTCCACTCCGGTTTGCTCGCCATTCGCGCGTCGATCGCGGCGAAGGTGAACATCACCTACAAGATTCTCTACAACGATGCGGTCGCGATGACCGGCGGCCAGCCCGTCGACGGCGTGCTGACCGTGCCGCAGATCACGCATCAACTGGCGGCGGAAGGCGCGGCGAAGATCGTCGTCGTGACGGATCAGCCGGAAAAGTACACTGCGGCGACCGGTCTCGCGCCGGGCGTGGACGTGCATCATCGCGACAAACTCGACGAGATTCAGCGTCAGTTGCGCGACGTTGCCGGCGCATCGATCCTGATCTACGACCAGACCTGCGCGACGGAAAAGCGTCGTCGCAGGAAGCGCGGCGCGTTTCCCGATCCGGCGAAGCGCGTGGTCATCAACGAAGCGGTCTGCGAAGGCTGCGGCGATTGCTCGGTGAAGTCGAATTGCCTGTCGGTCGAGCCGCTGGAAACCGAATTCGGCACGAAGCGGCAGATCAATCAGTCGACCTGCAACAAGGATTATTCGTGTCTGAACGGCTTCTGCCCGAGCTTCGTCACGGTGGAAGGCGGTCAGCTGAAGAAGCCGAAGGCGACCAGCGTCGATAGCGACACGATGCCGCCCGTGCCCTCGCCCGACTTGCCGGAAATCGCGCGGCCTTACGGCGTGCTGGTGACGGGCGTCGGCGGAACGGGTGTCGTGACGATCGGCGCGTTGCTCGGCATGGCCGCGCATCTGGAACAGAAAGGCGTGACCGTGCTCGACGTCACCGGTCTCGCGCAGAAAGGCGGCGCGGTGATGAGCCACGTCCAGATCGCCAACCGTCCGGCCGATATCCACGCGACGCGCATCGCGATGGGCGAGGCGGATCTGGTCATCGGCTGCGACGCGATCGTGACGACGAGCAACGAATGCGGCTCGCGGATGCAGCCCGATCACACGAAAGTCGTCGTCAACAGCGCGGCGACGCCGACGGCCGAGTTCATCAAGAATCCGAACTGGAGCTTTCCGGGCGCGAGCGCGGAGGCGGATATCCGCGCGGCGGCGGGCGAGCATGTCGCGCTCGTCGATGCCAACCGTTTCGCACTGGCGCTGATGGGTGACGCGATCTACACGAATCCATTCGTGCTCGGTTACGCGTGGCAGAAAGGCTGGGTGCCGCTGCGTCACGAATCGCTGACGCGCGCGATCGAACTCAACGCGGTGCAGGTCGAGAAGAATCTCGCAGCGTTCGAATGGGGACGTCGCGCGGCGCACGATCTGGCGGCGGTCAAGCGTCTCGCCGATGCGCATCACAGCGTGCAGGAAGCGCCGGGCAGCAAGGTGATCCCGCTGCACACGCCGAAGGCGCTCGATACGCTGATAGAAAAGCGGCTCGACTATCTCGCCAAGTATCAGAACACGGCCTATGCGTCGCGATACGGCCGTCTGGTCGCGGAAGTGCGGGCGAAGGAAGCATCGCTCGGACTCGGCGACGGGCAGTACGCGCTGACCGAAGCGGTCGCGCGCAATCTGCACAAGCTGATGGCCTACAAGGACGAGTACGAAGTCGCGCGTCTGTATGCCGATCCTGCGTTCCTCGACAAGGTGAAGAACAGCTTCGAAGGCGACTGGAAGATCAAGGTGCATCTCGCGCCGCCGTCGCTGTCGAAGAAGGATTCGCGCGGACATCTGGTGAAGAAGCAATACGGCCCGTGGATGATGTCGGCCATGCGCGTGCTGGCGCGTTTCAAGTTCCTGCGCGGCTCGGCGCTCGATCCGTTCGGACGCACGGAGGAACGTCGGATGGAGCGGGCGCTGATCGGCGAATACGAAGCGCTGGTGCGCGAGTTGATTGGCGGGCTGAGCGCGTCGAAGCTGCCGCTGGCGGTGGAACTCGCCAGCCTTCCCGATTCGATGCGCGGGTATGGGCACGTCAAGGAAAACAACGTGAAGGCGGCGAAGATCAAGTGGAACGCGCTGCTGACGCGGTGGCGGAGTAACGAGGGCGGGGAGAAGCGGGCGGTGGCGTAAACATCGTCCTGCTGACGAAGGCGGTTCGCGAAGGCGAATCGCCTTTTTTATTGGGCGGCTGTTGGTCCGTTTCTGACGCCTGCTGGCAACATGTCGCGGACGCACCATCGAAACTACGCGCTTGTATTTCTACCTCCGTACATCGTTTCAATGAAAATCGCCGCCCTCTCCGACATCCACGGCAACCTCGCCGCCCTCGAAGCCGTGCTCGATCGGCATAGGGGCGGCCAGCAAGCTGGCCGGTCCCCTGCCACACCACCCTGCCACACCACCCGGCGTGCGGGTCCGCACCGGGCGGTTCGGGAAGTTGAGGTTATGTGAGGCGAGGCATGCCAA
>NZ_LFJJ01000149.1 GCF_001189365.1 Candidatus Burkholderia verschuerenii
GGGCAGGTTGACGAACTGGACATTCATCAACTTACACCACGGCCACCCCTGCCTCTGCGCTCCTGCCGCCTCAGCGTTTTTGCACATCACTCAGCGTTTTTGCACATCATTCTGCACACTACCTGGTTCGGCGGCTCCTGAGTCCGCCGGATATCACTTCGACTGTGTCAAACCACCAAGGAGAGCAACAATGAAACGACTCATGAGCGCAGTACTCGCTGCAACCTTGTGCATGGGCGCGAGCGCCGCATTCGCGCAGGCAAGCGGCGCGATGGCCAATGGCGCGATGTCGCACGACTCGATGAGCAAGGACGCGATGTCGCACGACGGCATGAAAAAAGACGCCATGTCGCACGACGCGATGGGCAAGGATGGCAAGATGAAGAAGCACGACTCGATGGGCAAGGACCACGCGGCATCGGGCGCGATGGCGCAGTAAGCAGAATCACCGCAAACCGGACGCCGACGCGTCCGGTTTGCGTTTTTGCACCTCGCAGGCGCGCTTTTCACCGGCCTGTTAAAATTCCCTTCCGCAAGACGTCGAACGGCTGAATCGTCTCGGCTGCAAACGTTATCTGTTTTCACGGCACGGATCGCTCGCAATCGCCGGGCGGTGGCCGAATCCCGGTAATACCCCTTTTTTCGCGCGCCGCGTGTCAGTTGCGTGTCGCGTCTCATGTTTTCCTTCGACACGAGCCCTGCCATGAGCCATCCCGCAACCGGGACCGATCCGTCATCGCGCGCCCAACTCGTTCGCGAAATTCTCGCGGGCGTGGTGACGAGCCTCGCGCTGATTCCCGAGGTCATTTCCTTCTCGTTCATCTCGGGCGTCGAGCCGCGTTCGGCGCTGTTCGCATCGGTCGTGTTGCTGGTCGTCACGTCGCTGTTCGGCGGACGTCCCGCGATGGTCACGTCGGCGGCGGGCTCGGTCGCGCTCGTCGTCGGACCGATGGTGCATGCGCACGGCGCGGGCTATATCCTGCCTGCCTGCGGTGTTGCTCGGCGGCTTGATACAGGTCGCGTTCGGCTTGCTGGGTTTGGCGCGCATCGTGCGCTTTATTCCGCGTTCGGTGATGCTCGGCTTCGTCAACGCGCTCGGCATCCTGATCTTCTGCGCGCAGATACCGCATCTGCTGGACAAGCCCGTCGCCGTCTATGTGCTGTTCGCGCTGACGCTGGCCATCGTGCTTTTCGGGCCGCGTTTCACGCGCGCGGTGCCCGCGCCGCTGGTGGCGATCGCCGCCGCGACGGGGCTTGCGATCGCATTGCACTGGAGCGTGCCGACCGTGGGCGGCGACCGGCCGTTGCAATCGGATTTGCCGGGCCTGACCGTGTGGCTCGTGCCGTTCGATTTGAGCACGCTGAAAATCGTCTGGCAGACGGCGGTATCGATTGCGTTCGTCGGCTTGCTGGAGACCTTACTCACCGCCAAACTCGTCGATGAAATGACCGAGACGCGCTCGAACAAGACGCGGGAATCGTGGGCGCTCGGCCTCGGCAATCTGTGCGCGGGCCTGTTCGGCGGCATCGCCGGTTGCGCGATGATCGGCCAGACCGTGGTGAACGTGGGCATCGGTGGGGCGCGCACGCGCGTGTCCACGCTTGCCGCGGCCGGCATGCTGCTGCTGCTCATGACGGGCCTGAATTCGGTGATGGCGCGCATTCCGATGGTCGCGCTCGCCGCCGTGATGATGGTCGTCGCGGTCAAGACGGTGGACTGGCACAGCCTGCATCCGGCGACGCTCAAACGCATGCCTTTGCCGGAGACATCGGTGATGCTGGTATCCGTCGCGCTGACGGTCTATACGGGCAACCTCGCGATCGGTGTGGTCGGCGGCGTGCTGCTCGCGACGATGCTGTTCGCGCGCCGCGTGGCGCATGTGATCCGCACGATTCGCACCGTCTCCGACGATGGCCAAAGCGTGCGCTACGAAGTGCATGGGCCGCTGTTCTTTGGCAGCAGCAACGATCTGGTCGACCGCTTCGAGTATGCGAGCGATCCGCGCCCGGTCACGATCGATTTTTCGAAGTCGCAGATCTGGGATGCATCGACGGTCGCCGCGCTCGATTCCATCGAAGTGAAATATCGTCAGCACGATATCGCCGTGCAATTAATCGGACTGGACGAACGCAGCCGCGCATTCCATGCGCGTCTTAGCGGTAATCTGAACGTCAACTAAGTCTCAATTTCTTAAGCGGCTGGCTTTGACGCCAGTCCGCTTGCCTCGTATTTCCCCTCATCTTTATCGCGCGTCACGTCTGACGTCACGTCTGACATCGGCGCGAAATCTCCCTTGAGCAAGCTCGCGAAAGCGCCCTGGCTTAGCACGCGCTTGCTGCTGCGTTTCGGCTGACTTTCATTTCGCGTCCGACACGTGACGTTTCACACTGCTTAAGTTAAGTATATCGACCGCAGGCTTCCGGTTTTCGTTCGCATTTCCTTCAGTTCAACATCAGAACACGAAGAGGAAATTTCCATGCAACGCCGCTTGCCGATGGTCCTTAAAGAAGCATGCGAGTCGGGGAAAATCGCATGACGCTGCATTCGATTCCGATTGCGGTCTGGTTGCTCATCGGGCTGTGTTGCGCGGCTTCGATTCATGCGACGCTCGTCGCGCTGGTTCATCCGGGCTGGTATTCGTCGGCGACTGGATCGCGGCGCAAGGATGGCGAAGACAACGCTCTTGCGGCTGCATCGATCAGCGTGCTCAAGCCGTTATGCGGCGCGGAACCGCGTCTCTACGCGAACCTCGAAACGTTCTGCAGGCAGACGCATCCTTCTTATCAATTGCTGTTCGGCGTCGCGAGTGCGGCGGACCCGGCGGCGGGCGGCGTGCGTCATCTGATGCGCGCTTATCCGCAGCACGATATCGAGCTTGTCATCGATGCCACCGCGCACGGCAGCAATCGCAAGGTCGGCAATCTGATCAATCTGGCGACGCGCGCGCACCACGATATTTTCGTCATCGCCGATAGCGATATCGCGGTGGAACCCGATTATCTGAAGCGCGTCACCGCGCCGCTCGCCGATGCGGATGTCGGCGTGGTGACGTGTCTTTATCGCGCGCGCCGCGTCGGCGGATTTTGGGCGCGCATGGGCGTGTTGTTTATCGACAAGTGGTTTGCGCCTTCGGTCTATCTGGCGAACTGGCTCGGCGTCAAGCGCTTCGGCTTCGGCGCGACGATTGCCGTGACGCGCGATGCGTTGACGCGCAGCGGCGGCTTTGAAGCCTTGCGCGATTGTCTTGCCGACGACTACTGGCTCGCGGAGCGCGTGCGGGCGCTGGGCCTGCGCACGGTGCTGTCCGAAGTGCTGGTCGCGACCGATGTGATCGAACGCGATCTGGCCGCGTTATGGCGACGCGAAACGCGCTGGCTGCGCACGATCCGCTCGGTCAATCCGCTGGGCTTCGCGTTTCTGTGCATCACGTTCACGATGCCGTGGCTGTTGGCGAGCGCGTTGTTAAGCCTCGGCTTCGATTCGAGCGGCGCGGACTTCGCGCAGTCCACGGCGGACACCATCGTCGATCTGAGCACGTCATTCGGCTTGAGCGCGCGGCTGTTGCTGCACTGGCGCAGCGCACGTTCGATGCGCGCATTCTGGCGCGATCTGCCGCTGCTTCCCTTACGCGATGCGTTGATGTGGCTGCAATGGTGCGCCGCGTGCTTCGGCTCCAGCGTGCTATGGCGCGACGCGCGCATACCCGTCGACGATTCGCAAACCATGCGCGGCGTCGGCGACGCGAGCGATAGTCACTAACCGCATTTCTCTCGATCCCTCACGAGACTTAGAATCATGATGCAAACGCTCTTTCTTCAAGCGCCGTCGTTCGACGGTTTCGACGGCGGCGCGGGGTCGCGCTATCAGGCCAAGCGCGAGATTCGCTCGTTCTGGTATCCGACCTGGCTCGCGCAGCCGGCCGCGCTGATACCGACAAGCCGCGTGCTCGATGCACCCGCCGACGGTCTGTCGGTCGAGGCGACGCTCGATATCGCCGCGCGCTATGAACTGGTCGTGATCCACACCAGCACGCCGTCCTTCCCGACCGACGCGCTTTTCGCGGAGAAGCTCAAGGCACGCGCGCCGTCGATTCGCATCGGCATGGTGGGCGCGAAGGTCGCGGTTGATCCGCATCCGTCGCTGACCGCAAGCGATGCGATCGATTTCGTCTGCCGCGAGGAGTTCGATCTGACGTGCAAGGAGATTGCGGAAGGCAAGCCGTTTGCGTCGATCAAGGGCTTGAGCTACCGCTTGCCGGATGGCTCGATCGAACATAACGAAGCGCGTCCGATACTGGAAAACATGGACGAATTGCCGTTCGTCGCGCCGGTGTACAAGCGCGATCTGAACATCGGGAATTACTTTATCGGCTATCTGAACTATCCGTATGTGTCGATCTACACGGGGCGCGGCTGCCGATCCCGCTGCACGTTTTGTCTGTGGCCGCAGACGGTCGGCGGGCATCGCTATCGCGTGCGGTCGGTCGAGAACGTGCTCGAAGAAGTGAAGTGGATTCGCGACAACATGCCCGAGGTCAAGGAGATCATGTTCGACGACGATACCTTTACCGACTTCAAGCCGCGCGTGGAAGAGATCGCGCGCGGACTCGGCAAGCTCCGCGTGACGTGGTCCTGCAATGCCAAGGCGAACGTGCCTTACGCGACGCTCAAGATCATGAAGGAAAATGGCTTGCGGCTCTTGCTAGTGGGCTATGAATCGGGCGACGATCAAATCCTTCTCAACATCAAAAAGAGCTTGCGCACCGATATCGCGCGACGTTTTGCGGACGATTGCAGAAAGCTCGGCATCAAGATTCACGGCACTTTTATTCTGGGCTTGCCGGGCGAAACCAAAGAGACGATCGAGAAGACGATTCAATACGCGAAGGAAATCAATCCGCACACGATTCAGGTGTCGCTTGCCGCGCCTTATCCCGGCACCACGCTCTATAAACAGGCGGTGGAAAGCGGCTGGCTCGAAGAGAACAAGGTGATCAATCTCGTCAGCAAGGAAGGCGTGCAGCTCGCGGCGATCGGTTATCCGCATCTGTCGCGCGAAGAGATTTATCATGATCTGGAGCGCTTTTATAAGCGCTTCTATTTCCGACCGTCGAAGATATGGGAAATCGTCCGCGAAATACTGATGAGCTGGGACATGATGAAACGCCGCTTGCGCGAAGGCGTCGAGTTCTTCCGCTTTTTGCGCGCGCACGAGGCATGACATTGTGCGCGGATTGATCGTCACCGCCGACGATTTCGGCCTGCACGAACGCGTGAACGAAGCCGTCGAACGCGCGCATCGCGAAGGCGTGCTCGATTGCGCGAGTCTCATGGTCAGCGGTCCCGCTGCACGCGATGCGATCGATCGCGCGCGCCGCTTGCCGCGCTTGCGCGTGGGCTTGCATATCGTATTGGCCGATGGCGCGCCGACTTCGCCATTGCACGCCATTCCCGCACTCGTCGATACGAACGGACGTTTCGGCGATCGCATGGTGCGCGATGGTTTCCGTTTCTTTTTTCTTCCGTATGTGCGTCGGCAATTGGCGAGGGAAATTCGCGCGCAATTCGAAGCATTCGCGGCGACGGGTCTCGAACTCGATCACGTCAATACGCATAAGCATTTTCATCTGCATCCGACGGTGCTGTCGCTCATTCTCGACATCGGCAAGGCATTCGGCTTGCGCGCGATGCGCTTGCCGCGCGAAATGAGCGGGCCGTCCTTGCTTGCGCCTTGGGCTGCGTTGATGAAGGCGCGTCTCGAGCGAGCGGGCATCGCGCATAACGACTGGGTGGCGGGTATCGCATCGACCGGCCGCATGAACGAAGCGACGATGCTCGATCTGCTGGCGCGCGCGCCGGACGGCGTGCTGGAGGTGTACAGCCATCCCGCTATCGATGAAGCCGCGCCAATCACGCACGCGATGCGCGATTATCGTCACGCGGACGAACTCGCGGCATTGTGCTCGCCGCGTGTCGCGCAAGCTATCGCCGCGACGGGCGCCAAGCGTGGCGCATTCTCGGACGTCTTCGCAGCATGAAGCACTTGCTCAAATGTCTCGCGTGCTTGCGCTGGCCCGTTGCGATTGCGCTGCTGATCGCGCTCGCTTTGCACGAAGGCATGTCCGAAGCGTTTGCGCTGATTCAGCACACTGGGCCGATTCTGCTTTGGCTCGTGCCGCTTCACGCGCTACCGCTTTTACTCGATGCACGCGCGTGGCAATTGCTGCTCGCCGATCGTCTGAGCTTGCCGACGTTGTGGTGGATCGCAACCGTGCGCGAAGCGGTCGGCCGCTTGCTGCCGGTGCTCGGTATCGGCGGCGAACTGATCGGCATTCGTCTTGCTGTGCGTTATGCGAGCGATGTCAGTGTCGTGAGTGCATCGGTGATCGCCGAGACGCTTATCACGATGGCCGTTCAATACGCGCTCGCGATGCTCGGCCTTGCGATCTTGTGCATGCATCTGAATGCCGCCGATGGCTTGCCGCGAATCATCGCGTGGGGACTGGCGATGTCTTTGCCCGTGGCCGTCTGTGCGTTCGTGGTCGCGCATCGCGGCGCGCCGTTTCATCGGCTCGAAGCGATGGCGCGGCGCTGGATAGGCGATTCGCATGAACTCGTGGCACGCCTCGACGGCAAGCGCCTCGATGGCGAAATTCGCGCGTTGTTGCGCAATACATCGCTGTGCGTGCGAGCGTTCGCATGGCAATTCGCGGGCTACGTGCTCGGCGCAACGGAAATCTATCTCGGGCTCGCGATGCTTAAGCATTCGGTGTCGATCGAAGGCGCGATAGCGATCGAAGCGCTTACGCAATGCGTGCGCAACGCCGTGTTTATTCTGCCGGCAGGACTCGGCGTGCAGGAAGCCGCGATCGTGGCGATTGCGGCGGCATTCGGCATCGAACGGGAAGCGGCGCTATCGCTTGCCTTGGTCAGGCGCGCGCGCGAATTCGCCTGGGGCGGCATTGCGATGATGCTGATGCGCGTTGCAAGAAACGCCGGCATCGGCGCGTTCAAGCGATCAGTCTGACGCATAGCGCAATGCCCGTCACATACGTGCCGACCGCGCCGAGAAAACGAAACGGATTGGGTTTGGACATCGTAGGCCACGCGATCAGACCGATCACGAGTATCAAGCGGCATGCGGTCGCCGCGACGATAAGCCCGAGCGTCGCCGAAGAGGGCGAATGTGCGCCGAGATACAAAAACAGAAGCGCGAAAAAAGGCGCATATTCCGCCGTATTGGCGTGTTCGCGAACCAGCTTGTAAAGCGTACTTGTCGGATCGGGTTCGCAACCGATGATCGTACCGGTGCGAAAGCGCATCATCGAAATGCTTAGACCGAGGCCGAATAAAAGCAGCCCTAGCAGGGTTGCACATGCAAGCGCGATTGGGTTCATCTGACGGCACTCCCTGAAAGCCCGTATGTGTCGATGATAGACATCAGGGAGCGCGAGCGCCAAGGCAAAGTCAGGCCGCGAGCTTGTCCATCGTTGCGAGAAGATCGGCCAGCGCACGCTTGCATTTCGTTTGTTCAGGCGCTTTGGCGCGCAACGCTTCCAGCGCATTGTCGATTGCCTTGTCGAGCGTGTGCCAGTCGTGCGCGGCGCGCGGCTTCAGTCCCGCTTCCGCGTCGTCCCACGATACTTCCAGATCCTTGATGCGCGTTTTCGCGCCGGCCAGATCGCCCTTGTCGACCTTGGACGCGGTATCGGCGGCAATGCTGCGGAACGACGATAAATCGCCGAGCTTCGATGCGGCATGCGCTTCCGTCGCGATCTCGAAACCGGAAGGCGAAAGCGCCGAGAAAAAAGCCGCCGCGCCGATAACGAAACTCATGGCGATCGTGCGCGTTCGAATTGAAATCATGATGTGCTCCATTGAAAAGTTCAGGCGGTGCTGGATTCCGTCGATGACGGTCTTTGCGTGCTGAGATAAGCGACGAGTGCGACGATGACAACCAGAAAGATGACGCTCGTATAAATGGTCCCGAGCCCCACGCCCCCATATTTCGGCGATTGCGATAACAGATCGCCCAGCGATGCGCCCAAAGGACGTGTCAGCACATAGGCGATCCAGAATGCGAGCACGCGATTCATACCGCAATAGGCAGCAAATGCAGTGACTGCGATGAGCGCGCCGAAGATGATCACGCCGAGCGTGAAGCCCCAGCCGAGCGCTTCGGTTGCGAGATCGCCAGCGGCGGTGCCGAGCGCGAAGGTGCAAAGAATGGCCGCCCAATAGAACAATTCGCGCCGGCGCGTATCGATCGAGCGGATCGACAGCATGCTTTCGAAGTGATACCAAAATGCGAAAACGGCGGCGAGCAACGTGGAAAATGCGGCAGTGCTCGCATAAAGACTCACGCCTGCCGCGTCGGTCAGCGCATCGGTGATTTGCGTGCCGACCACGCTAACGAGAACGACCGTAAGCCAGTAAAGCCACGGCACATAGCGGCGCGCACGCACTTGCATGAGAAACGCGGCGATAAGCAGCGCGCCCGTGATCGCATCGGTCGCGAGCGTGCCGAGGCCGACGTTCACCGCGAGATAGTCGGCACCGGTTTCGCCGACCGTGGTCGACAGAATCTTGATCACCCAGAAAATCAGCGTGACTTCCGGAACCTTGTTGAGGGTCCGTGTGAGAGTGGCGTTCCGCGCGGCCTGCATCGTAGTCTCCCGTGCTCGATGATCGACGGGACAGTCGATCCGCGAAGTGCGGACGAAAGCTGTCGCGTGCAGGGAGACTTTCGTCAAGGTAACTTAGGCGGCGCTTAGCAGCGCTGACGCTAAGAAAACAGCTAAGAATATTGCTAAGAAACACTATTTTTTTACTAAGTCTCTTCTAAGCCGGCGCTTGCAAGCTGCGGATCAAATATCTTGAATAAATCCGGAGTTGCGATTGACCGCTTCATGCTCTTTAAGCAGACCGTCGCTCAGGACGGCGGTCGTGCTGCTGTGCGTGCTAGCCTTACCCGCATGTACCTGGTATAGACGCGAGCCGTTGAATCCCGTCGATACATCGACATCGACGACATCGCTCGAACGGATGCAGATCGATCCGCGCACCATGCCGTTGCCGGAACTGGCCTCGCATCGCTTTGATCCATCCGATGGACTCGATATCGAAGAAGTCGCGATGCTGGCGGTCGCGAACAATCCCGATCTCAAGCTGGCCCGCGCCGACCTCGATATCGCTCGCGCGCAGGCATTTTCGGCGGGCTTGCTGCCCGATCCGCAAATCGCGATTTCGAGCGACTATCCCGGTGCACTCGATACGACGCGCGCCTTCAATTACGGCTTGAGCATGGACGTGATGGCGATCGTCACGCGCGGCGCGAACAAGGCATCCGCCGATGCGACCGTCGTCAAGACCGACCTCGGCTTGTTGTGGCAAGAGTGGCAGGTGATCGCGCAAGCCAAGCAGTTGTTTCTCAAGGCGCGCTTGCAGGATGAGACATTGCCGATGCTGCATCGCTTGCAGGAACTCTCGCGCGTGCGTTATGAACGCACGGCGCAAGCCGCGCGCGAAGGCAATCTCGCATCGGATGCGACGAGCGCCGCGTTGCTCTCGTATAACGACACGCGCAAGCAATGGACCGATGCCGAACGCGCGGCGGAACAGACGCATCATGATCTTAACGCGTTGCTGGGTGTATTGCCGGATGTGAAGTTGCAACTCGTCGACACACGTGACGGCGATTCGGCCACGCCGAGCGAGCAGACGATCGACGCCGCGTTGACCGATCTGCCGCGCCGACGTCCCGATCTGCTCGCGTTGCAGGCGGGCTACGAAGCGCAGGAGCAGAAGTATCGCGCGGCCGTGATGAGCCAGTTTCCGAGCCTGACGGTCGGCTTCAATCGCGCGCGCGATACATCGAACATCTACACGACAGGCTTCCAGATCAACCTGAGCCTGCCGATCTTCAATCGCAATCGCGGCAATATCGCTATCGAACAGACGACGCGCGCACGCATGCGCGAGGAGTATCAGATCCGGCTCAATCAGGCGTATGCCGATGTGGCCCATCTACGTGGAGATAGCGCCATTCTGCTCGATCAACTGCACGCGGCCGTGCGCGCGCTGCCCGATGCGGATACGGCTGCGCGTAACGCGCAGCAAGCCTACGACGCGCACGACCTCGCGCTCGGCGCGTACACCGACGCACAAGCCGCCGCGCTCACGCGCCGGATCGACATCGGCACGCTGGCGGAAAGCTTCGCGGAACAGCGCGTCGCATTGCAAGCGGTGCTCGGCAGCGCGATTCCGGACGCGATTCTCGATACTCCCACTTTCTCCGCACACCATGCCGAATAGATTTATTTATGTCGCGGCGCTGCTTTGCGTCGCGCTTTCCAATCCTCTTTTCGCGGATGAACCTTCGGTCGCCGTGCAAACCGTCGCGCCGCAACGCGGCGTGATCGCGCAACCGGTGCACGCGTATGGCGTCGTCGATGCATCCGCCAGCAATCTGGTGACCGTGAACTTGCCGTATGTCGCGCGCGTGATGCGCATGCTCGCGCAAAGCGGACAACGCGTCGCGCGCGGCACGCCGCTGTTCGTCGTGCAGGCGGATCCTGCCGCGGCGCTGGGCTTCGTGCAGGCGCGCAGCGCGGCGACACTCGTTCAGGACGAAATGGCTCGCACGCAATCGCTCTACGACAAAGGGCTCGCGACAGCATCGCAACTCGCGGTAGCGAAAAAGGCCGCGCAAGATGCGCAGGAAACGCTGTCAGCGCAACAAAAGCTCGGCGCGACGTTGGGCGACAAGACCGTGACCGCGACGGAGGCAGGCGTCGTGCTGCAAGTGCAGGCGGGCAACGGCGATCAGGTGCAGGCTGGCGCGCCGATTCTGCAAATCGCGGGTAGCGGCGGTGCACGCGGCAACGTGATGCTGGGCGTCGAACCGGCCGATGCCGCGCGTCTGCACGCAGGCGACCCGCTGACCTTGAACGGACTGTCCACCCCACTCGCCGATGCCTCGATCAAAGGCAGCGTGGTGCTCGTCGGCGCATCGATCGATCCGCAGACGCAACTCGTCGATGTCGCGGCGAACGTGCCGCTGACTGGTACTGCGTTCATTCCCGGTACGCGTACCGGTGCGGATATTTCGACATCCGAAGGATCGCATTGGATTGTGCCGCGCAATGCTTTGTTGAAAGATGGAAAAGGCGCTTACGTATACCAAATCGCTAAGAACAAGCACGCGCATCGCGTGAATGTCGCGCTCAAAGTGGAAAACGGCGCGCGTTACGGAGTCGATGGTCCGCTGGATGCAGCATTGCCGCTCGTCGTCTCCGGCAACTACGAACTCGCCGACGGCATGACGGTACGCACGCAAGCGACGCCGGCGGAGCAGGGGAGCGCGTCCCGATGAAGTTCAGTCAATGGATGCAGACGCATACGCGCTCGTTGCTGTTTGTGATCGCGCTCGCCGCGATTGCCGGCGCGCTCACCGCCTTTCGTCTGCCGATCTCGCTGTTCCCCAATGTGGCGTTTCCGCGTGCCGTCGTATCGCTCGATGCGGGCGATCGTCCCGCCGAACAGATGACCGCGCTCGTCACGATGCCCGTCGAGGAAGCGCTGCGACGCGTGCCGAACGTGCGCGACGTCGAATCGAAAACGAGTCGTGGCGCAGCCGAGATCTCGATCAATTTCGATTGGGGCACGGACATGGCGCAAGCCACTTTGCAGGCGCAATCGGCCATCGGCGAGATACTCGGCACCTTGCCGGCGGGCACGACCATGCAGGTGCGCCGCATGGACCCGACGGTGTTTCCGGTGATCGCGTATAGCCTGACGTCGAAGACGCAGAGCCTGTCCGCGCTGCGCGATCTCGCGCAATTTCAGATGCGGCCGTTGCTGTCGTCGGTGAGCGGCGTCGCGCGCGTCGATGTGACGGGCGGCACGCAGGACGAGTTCGAAGTCGGTATCGATCCGGCGCGACTCGCGGCGCACAAGCTATCGGTAGCGGAGGTCACGAAGGCTGTGAGCGCCGGTAACGTGCTGGTGGCGAACGGCCGTATCGAGGATCATTACAAGCTCTATCTCGTGATCTCGAACGTGACCGTCACGACCATCGATGCATTGAAGCAGGTCGTCGTGCAGAGCAACGGCGCAACGCAAGTGCGTCTCGGCGATATCGCCGACGTGCATGCAGGCGTCGTGCCGCAATGGATTCGCGTGACCGCCGATGGCGCGGATGCCGTGCTCGTCAACGTCTATCAGCAACCGGGCGCGAACAGCGTCGCGATGGCCCGTGCGATTCGCGCGCGTCTCGCGGAGTTTCAGCATCAGTTGCCCGCCGGAACGACGCTTGCCAATTGGTACGATCAGAGCGAACTGGTGGTGGCGTCGGCATCCAGCGTGCGCGATGCGATTCTCGTCGGCGTCGTGCTCGCGGCGCTGACGTTGTTCGCGTTTCTGCGCAACTGGAAGATCACCGTGATCGCGGTGGCGCTCGTGCCTGTCGTGATGGCCGCGACCATTCTGCTGCTCGATGTGTTCGGCATGGGCTTCAACATCATGACGCTGGGCGGCATGGCCGCTGCCGTGGGCCTCGTGATCGACGATGCCATCGTGATGATCGAGCATATCGTGCGACGCATGCGCGAGCATGGCGCCGATGCGTTCAAGGGCCGCGTGATGGCCGCCGCGATCGAATTCACGCGGCCGCTGGCGGGATCGTCGGCGGCAACGCTGATCATCTTCGTGCCGCTGGCGTTTCTCTCAGGCGTGACGGGTGCCTTTTTCAAGGCACTTTCCGTCACGATGGCGAGCGCGCTGTTCATCTCTTTCCTCGTGACATGGCTCGCGGTGCCGACACTGTGCGATCGCTGGCTCAAGGCGCACGATGCGCAAGAGCATCGCGAATCGCGGCTGATGCGCTGGACGCTCGCGCGATACCGCGCGCTTGTCACGCGCGTCAGCGCGATGCCCTGGCTCGTTCTGCTCGGCATCGTGCCGCTCGCGATCGTCGCGGTGATCGCCTTCATGCGCGTGGGCAGCGGCTTTATGCCGAGCATGGACGAAGGCGGTTTCGTGCTCGACTATCACACGCAACCCGGCACATCCGTCAGCGAAACCGATCGTCTGATGAAGCAGATCGAGGCCATCGTGCGCGCGAATCCGAATGTGGCGACCTATTCGCGTCGCACGGGCGCGGGTCTCGGTGGCGATCTTAACGAGCCGAATAAAGGCGATTTCTTCATCAAGCTGAAGTCGGGCAATCGCGAACCGATCGATGTGGTGATGGAGGAAATTTGCTCGAAGGTGGAAAGTCAGGTGCCGGGCGTGAGCATCGAGCTCGCGCAATTGATGGAAGATTTGATCGGCGATCTGACCGCCGTGCCGCAACCGGTGCAGATCAAGATCTACTCCGACGACTCGAATACGCTCGATACCACCGCGCGCAAGGTGGCGGCATCGATCGGCAAGATACCGGGCATCGTCGATGTGAACGACGGCATCAACCCAGCAGGCGATGCGCTCGAATTGCAGATTCGCGCCGACGCGGCCGCTGCCGAAGGCATGGACCCGCAATCGATCGCGCAAGCGGTGACGCATATGGTCGAAGGCAATGTCGCCACGCAATTCCAGCGCGGGCCGAAGACCATCGGCGTGCGCGTGCAGGTCGCGCATGCGCTGACGCTGACCGATACGCAACTCGGCGCATTGCAGATCCGCGCGCCCGATGGCCATATGTTCGCGCTGGACCGTGTGGCGAAGCGCGTGCCCGTGAGCGGTCAGCCGGAAATTACGCGCGACAACCTCAAGCGCATGGACGCGGTGACCGCGCGTATCGACGGACGCGATCTCGGCTCGACCATCGCCGATGTGCAAAAGGCGCTGTCCGCGCCCGGACTCTTGCCGAAGGGCGTGTACTACGAACTGGGCGGTTTATATCAGCAGCAACAGATCGCGTTCAAGGGATTGATGGCGGTGTTCGGCGCGGCCGTCGCGCTGGTCTTCAGCTTCTTGCTGTTTCTCTACGAGCGTTTTCGTATCGCGCTTGCCGTGCTGGCGATGCCGTTGTTCGCGGCGGGCGCGGTGTTCATCGGCTTGTGGGTGAGCGGCATCGAGTTGAATATCTCGGCGATGATGGGCATGACGATGATCATCGGTATCGTCACCGAAGTGGCGATCTTCTATGTGTCGGAGTTCGACGGTCTGATCGCGGAGCAGGGCATGGAACTCTCGCACGCGTTGATCGAGGCGGGCGCGAACCGCATGCGTCCCATCGCGATGACGACCATCGCCGCGATACTCGCGTTGTTGCCGCTGGCGTTCGCCATCGGACAAGGATCGGCGATGCAGCAACCGCTCGCGGTCGCGATCATCTCGGGACTCATCGTGCAGATGCCGCTCGTGCTCGTCGTGCTGCCCGCGCTATTGCGTCTGTTGATGAAAAACGGGCGCTGATGCGCGCCCGTCGTATGCCTGCGATTTGTCGATCAGTAACCGTACCAGCCGCGACGGCGCTCGTACTCGCGATGCGCGCGCCATTCCTGACGCTCGCGCCATTCGCGTTCGCGCCAGTCTTCGCCATAGACGACCGGCGCGGGCACGGCTTCATAC
>NZ_LFJJ01000150.1 GCF_001189365.1 Candidatus Burkholderia verschuerenii
GGGCGACAACGTGTCGATCACGGTCAAGCTGATCAACCCGATCGCCATGGAAGAAGGTCTGCGCTTCGCTATCCGTGAAGGCGGTCGTACCGTCGGCGCTGGTGTCGTCGCTAAGATTATCGAGTAAGAGCCAGAAATCTTCTCGGTAGTTAGTGGTTTCGGGATCGGCGGTTGTCGTCGATCCCAAATGGTTTAGGGGTATAGCTCAACTGGCAGAGCGTCGGTCTCCAAAACCGAAGGTTGGGGGTTCGATTCCCTCTGCCCCTGCCAACATTCTCGCGCCATGTGGCGCTGCTTAAAGTGTTATGGCGAATCCTTCCGTCGAAACTGTAAATACTTCCGGCGACAAGCTGATGTTGGTGGCCGGCGTATTGTTGGTCTTGGCCGGATTCGTGGGCTTCTTCCTGCTTTCGGGTCAAGAGTGGTATGTCCGCGGTGCGGCGCTTGCTGTCGGTGTGATCGCCGGTGTGGCGGTCGGGCTTCTTTCCGCGCCGGGCAAGTCGTTCATCGCCTTCGCGAAAGACTCGTACAAGGAAGTTCGCAAGGTCGTCTGGCCGACTCGCAAAGAGGCAACGCAGACCACGTTGGTGGTCTTCGCCTTTGTTCTGATCATGGCCATTTTCCTTTGGCTTAGCGATAAGTCGATCGAATGGGTGATATTCTCGGCGATTCTGGGTTGGAAATGATATGAGCGATACTCCGACATCCCCGAGCGGAAAGCGATGGTATGTGGTGCACGCCTACTCCGGCATGGAGAAGAGCGTGCAACGTGCGCTTCAGGAGCGCATCGATCGTGCAGGCATGCAGGATCAATTCGGTCAGATTCTCGTTCCGACCGAAGAAGTTGTGGAAGTGAAGGGTGGCCACAAGTCGGTCACCGAGCGTCGTTTCTTCCCGGGCTACGTCCTGGTCGAAATGGAAATGACGGACGAAACCTGGCATCTGGTCAAGAACACGGCCAAGGTCACCGGTTTTGTCGGCGGTGCGCGTAATCGCCCCAGCCCCATCTCGCCGCGTGAAGTCGAAAAGATCATGTCGCAGATGCAGGAAGGCGTTGAGAAGCCGCGCCCGAAGACGCTTTTCGAGGTTGGCGAAATGGTTCGCGTGAAGGAAGGTCCCTTCACCGACTTCAACGGCAACGTCGAGGAAGTCAACTACGAGAAGTCGAAGGTTCGAGTTTCCGTTACAATCTTCGGCCGCTCGACACCTGTCGAACTCGAGTTCGGTCAGGTCGAGAAGACTTAAAGAACACATCGCGCGAGACTTCCGAGTCCGCCGCGATTCGCGCTTACGGTCCGCGTAATGGCCGTTGAGGAGCGTCAGTAGCCGGCAACGTCGAACGCGCGCTATCACTCACCGAACGCTCACGCGTTCTGCAGAGGTTTTCAACATGGCAAAAAAAATCATCGGCTTTATCAAGCTGCAGATTCCTGCAGGTAAAGCCAACCCGTCGCCGCCGGTCGGTCCGGCACTTGGCCAGCGCGGCCTGAACATCATGGAGTTCTGCAAGGCGTTCAACGGGCAGACTCAGGGCATGGAGCCGGGTCTGCCGGTGCCGGTCGTTATTACGGCATTCGCGGACAAGAGCTTCACGTTCGTCATGAAGACGCCGCCGGCTACCGTTCTGATCAAGAAGGCAGCCGCTGTGCAGAAGGGCTCGGCCAAGCCGCATACGGACAAGGTCGGCAACATCACCCGCGCTCAAGCGGAAGAAATCGCGAAGACCAAGATGCCGGATCTTACGGCAGCTGATCTGGACGCAGCCGTGCGCACGATCGCCGGCAGCGCGCGTTCGATGGGTATCACTGTGGAGGGCGTGTAAATGGCTAAGCTTTCTAAGCGCCTTCAGGCATTCGAAGCGAAGGTCGACCGTCAAAAGCTGTACGCGATCGAAGACGCTCTGGCTCTCGTGAAGGAATGCGCGAGCGCGAAGTTCGACGAGTCGATCGACGTTGCCGTGCAACTCGGCATCGACGCGAAGAAGTCGGACCAAGTGGTTCGTGGCTCCGTCGTTCTGCCGGCCGGTACCGGCAAGTCGGTTCGCGTGGCAGTGTTCGCGCAAGGCGACAAGGCTGAACAAGCTCGCGCAGCAGGCGCGGACGTGGTCGGCATGGAAGACCTGGCTGAGCAAGTCAAGGCCGGTAACCTGAACTTCGACGTCGTGATCGCTTCGCCGGACACGATGCGCGTGGTCGGTACGCTGGGTCAGATCCTCGGCCCGCGCGGCCTGATGCCGAACCCGAAGGTCGGCACCGTGACGCCGGACGTCGTGACTGCCGTCAAGAACGCGAAGGCTGGTCAGATCCAATTCCGCGTCGACAAGGCCGGTATCATCCACGGCACGATCGGCCGCGCTTCGTTCGAGCCGGCAAAGCTGCGTGAGAACCTGGCTGCGCTGATCGACGCGCTGCAAAAGGCCAAGCCGGCTACGAGCAAGGGCGTGTACCTGCGTAAGGTCGCTCTGTCGAGCACGATGGGTGTTGGCGTTCGCGTGGATCAATCCTCGCTGGCGCAGTAAGAATCTTTGGCGCGGCCAGAAGGCCGCGTCATAAAAGGGCTTTGGGCGGTTGCGAAGTCGAAAGATCGAGCAACCGGTTGTCAAAGACCGTTGGTGGCGGTGCATCAGGTAGGCATCGTCTTAATTCAAGCCAACGCAGATGGCGAACCCGAAACAGTTTTGCAGTGGTTGAAGTCGGTTGTCGAGCGTCGTGAGACGACTCACTAATCGATCGAAATACTCCTAACAGTCGGACGCCGTTATCGAACGTGGTGCATGAGGGTAGTTTGCCCGAGTGCATCGAATCTGGAGGTTTAACCGTGCCACTGAACAAAGAAGATAAGCAGGCAGTCGTCGCTGAAGTCGCCGCGCAAGTCGCGAAGGCTCAGACGATGGTGCTCGCTGAGTATCGTGGGATCACGGTTGGCGATCTGACCAAGCTGCGCGCGAAAGCGCGCGAGCAACAGGTGTATCTGCGCGTGTTGAAGAACACGCTGGCGCGTCGCGCCGTCGAAGGTACCCCGTTCGCTCCGCTGGCTGAGCAGATGACCGGTCCTCTGATCTACGGCATCTCGGAAGATGCCATTGCCGCTGCCAAGGTCGTCAACGACTTCGGCAAGAGCAATGACAAGTTGATCATTAAGTCTGGTTCCTACGAAGGCAAAGTGATGGACAAGGCAGGCGTGCAAGCGCTGGCCAACATCCCGAGCCGCGAAGAACTGCTATCCAAGCTGCTGTTCGTCATGCAGGCTCCTGTTTCCGGCTTCGCGCGCGCTCTGGCCGCGCTGGCTGAAAAGAAACAGGGCGAAGCCGCGTAACGACTGCACTTGGGCGCTAGTCGCTTAAGTTAGGCAAAGCTAGATCGCTAGCTCGATCCGAATTCAATTTAGGAGTATTTCAAATGGCAATCGCAAAAGAAGACATCCTGGAAGCCGTTGGCTCGATGTCCGTTCTGGAACTGAACGAGCTGGTCAAGGCGTTCGAAGAGAAGTTTGGCGTGTCGGCAGCTGCTGTTGCAGTCGCTGGCCCGGCAGGCGGTGGCGCTGCTGCTGCTGAAGAGCAAACGGAATTCACCGTGAACCTGGTCGAAGTGGGCGCGAACAAGGTTTCCGTGATTAAGGCTGTTCGTGAACTGACGGGTCTCGGCCTGAAGGAAGCGAAGGACCTGGTCGACGGCGCACCGAAGCCCGTCAAGGAAGCGGTGCCCAAGGCAGCTGCTGAAGAAGCGAAGAAGAAGCTGGAAGAAGCTGGCGCGAAGGCTGAAATCAAGTAAGTTTGCTTGCGCTGAGCGGAAGGCTGGCGGTTTTAACCGCCGGCCTTTTTGTGCTTTGTGGGGACGCAGTTTTTATAGTTTTTATGCTTGGCGACAAGCATATCATAAATGTCCTCACAGAAGCCAAAGAGAACGGTCGGGTCGACAGGAATTTCCGGCAGTTCTCTTTGTCTTCTGAAGCGACTGCAGAAGGCAAGTTTGGTCGGGTAGCGGGAAACACAGGCATCCGCTGCCGTCAGCCAGCGGTTGGTAGCGGCCAACCACCAAGCTTCTAGACTCGCGCGTCCTCCCCGGACACCATCGCGAGTCTCAGTCGGTGAACACCGGGCTGCGTCGTCGAGGTATCCCGCCTCGGTAGCGCCCGCCGTGATTCGGAGATCGTATGCAATATTCCTTCACCGAGAAGAAGCGTATTCGCAAGAGTTTCGCGAAACGCCACATCGTTCACCAAGTTCCCTTTTTGCTGGCGACCCAGCTTGAATCATTCCAGACGTTTCTGCAAGCAGACACGTCTTCGTTGCAGCGCAAGGCAGAAGGTCTGCAAGCTGCATTCAGCTCCGTTTTCCCGATTGTCTCGCACAACGGTTTCGCGCGACTCGAGTTCGTCAGCTACATGCTGTCGCCTCCCGCGTTCAATATCAAGGAATGCCAGCAGCGCGGTCTGACGTACTGCTCGGCCCTGCGCGCAAAAGTGCGTCTGGTTCTGCTCGATAAGGAATCGCCGAGCAAGCCCGTGGTCAAGGAAGTCAAGGAAGTCAAGGAACAGGAAGTGTACATGGGCGAAATTCCGCTCATGACGCCGACGGGTTCGTTCGTCATCAACGGTACGGAGCGTGTGATCGTCTCGCAGCTTCACCGTTCGCCGGGCGTGTTCTTCGAGCACGACAAGGGCAAGACGCACAGCTCGGGCAAGCTGCTGTTCTCGGCTCGTATCATTCCTTACCGCGGCTCGTGGCTCGACTTCGAATTCGATCCGAAGGACGTGCTGTACTTCCGCGTCGACCGCCGTCGCAAGATGCCGGTCACGATTCTGCTGAAGGCGATCGGTCTGTCGCCGGAACAGATCCTCGCGAACTTCTTCGTGTTCGACAACTTCCAGTTGATGAGCGAAGGCGCGCAAATGGAATTTGTTCCCGAGCGCCTGCGCGGCGAAGTCGCGCGCTTCGATATCAACGATCGTGACGGCAATCTGGTCGTCGCGAAGGACAAGTGCGTCAACGCCAAGCACATTCGCGATCTCGAAAACGCGAAGACGAAGTTCATCTCGGTTCCCGAAGACTATCTGCTCGGCCGCGTGCTGGCGAAGAACGTGATCGATCCGGAAACGGGCGAAGTGATCGCGAACGCCAACGAGGAAATCACCGAGTCAGTGCTCGAAAAGCTGCGCGAAGCGAAGGTCAAGGACATCCAGACGCTCTACACGAACGATCTGGACCAAGGTCCGTACATCTCGTCGACGCTGCGTATCGACGAAACGGCTGACCGCATGGCCGCGCGCATCGCGATCTACCGCATGATGCGTCCGGGCGAACCGCCGACCGAAGAAGCGGTCGAGGCGCTGTTCAACCGTCTGTTCTACAGCGAAGAAGCCTACGACCTGTCGAAGGTCGGCCGTATGAAGTTCAACCGCCGCGTCGGTCGTGACGAAATCATCGGACCGATGACGCTGCAGGACGACGACATCCTCGCGACCATCAAGATCCTCGTCGAGCTGCGTAACGGCAAGGGCGAAGTGGACGACATCGACCACTTGGGCAATCGTCGCGTGCGTTGCGTCGGCGAACTGGCGGAAAACCAGTTCCGCGCCGGTCTCGTGCGTGTCGAACGTGCTGTCAAGGAACGCCTTGGCCAAGCCGAAAGCGAAAACCTGATGCCGCACGACCTGATCAACTCGAAGCCGATTTCGTCGGCCATTCGCGAGTTCTTCGGTTCGTCGCAGCTTTCGCAGTTTATGGACCAGACCAACCCGCTGTCGGAAATCACGCACAAGCGTCGTGTTTCCGCACTGGGCCCGGGCGGTTTGACGCGCGAGCGCGCAGGCTTCGAAGTCCGCGACGTGCACCCGACGCACTACGGTCGTGTGTGCCCGATCGAAACGCCGGAAGGTCCGAACATCGGTCTGATCAACTCGCTCGCGCTGTACGCGCACCTGAACGAATACGGCTTCCTCGAAACGCCGTATCGCAAGGTCGTGGACAGCAAGGTGACCGACCAGATCGACTATCTGTCGGCGATCGAAGAAGGCCGCTACGTGATCGCGCAGGCGAATGCCGCCGTGAGCGAAGACGGCACGCTGACCGACGAACTCGTGTCGTCGCGTGAAGCGGGCGAAACGCTGATGGTCACGCCGGACCGCATCCAGTACATGGACGTGGCGCCGTCGCAGATCGTGTCGGTGGCTGCATCGCTGATTCCGTTCCTCGAGCACGACGACGCGAACCGCGCGTTGATGGGTTCGAACATGCAGCGTCAGGCCGTGCCTTGCCTGCGTCCGGAAAAGCCGGTCGTCGGTACGGGCATCGAGCGTACGGTTGCGGTCGACTCGGGTACGACGGTTCAGGCGCTGCGTGGCGGCGTGGTGGATTACGTCGACGCGGGCCGTATCGTGATTCGCGTGAACGACGATGAAGCCGTTGCAGGCGACGTCGGCGTGGACATCTACAACCTGATCAAGTACACGCGTTCGAACCAGAACACGAACATCAACCAGCGTCCGATCGCCAAGGTTGGCGACAAGGTTGCTCGTGGTGACGTGCTGGCCGACGGTGCATCGACCGATCTGGGCGAACTCGCGCTCGGTCAGAACATGCTCGTCGCGTTCATGCCGTGGAACGGCTACAACTTCGAAGACTCGATTTTGATCTCGAAGAAGGTCGTTGCGGACGATCGCTATACGTCGATCCACATCGAAGAGTTGAACGTCGTCGCTCGCGACACGAAGCTCGGACCGGAAGAAATCACGCGCGACATCTCGAACCTGGCCGAAGTGCAACTCGGCCGTCTGGACGAGTCGGGCATCGTGTACATCGGCGCGGAAGTCGAAGCTGGCGACGTGCTGGTCGGTAAGGTTACGCCGAAGGGCGAAACCCAGCTGACGCCGGAAGAAAAGCTGCTGCGCGCGATCTTCGGTGAGAAGGCGTCGGACGTGAAAGACACGTCGCTGCGCGTGCCGTCGGGCATGAGCGGCACGGTCATCGACGTGCAAGTGTTCACGCGCGAAGGCATCACGCGCGACAAGCGCGCGCAACAGATCATCGACGATGAACTGAAGCGTTATCGCCTCGATTTGAACGACCAGCTGCGTATCGTGGAAGGCGACGCGTTCTCGCGTCTCGCCCGTATGCTGAACGGCAAGGTCGCGAACGGCGGTCCGAAGAAGCTCGCGAAGGGCACGGCGATCGACCTCGCGTACCTCGAAGACCTCGACCACTACCACTGGTTCGACATCCGCCTCGCGGACGAAGAAGCGGCGGCTCAGCTGGAAGCGATCAAGGACTCGATCGAGCAGAAGCGTCACCAGTTCGATCTGGCGTTCGAAGAGAAGCGCAAGAAGCTCACGCAAGGCGACGAACTGCCGCCGGGCGTGCTGAAGATGGTCAAGGTGTACCTCGCCGTCAAGCGTCGTCTGCAGCCTGGCGACAAGATGGCAGGCCGTCACGGTAACAAGGGTGTGGTGTCGAAGATCGTGCCGATCGAAGACATGCCGTACATGGCCGATGGCCGTCCGGCCGACGTCGTGCTCAACCCGCTCGGCGTGCCGTCACGGATGAACGTGGGTCAGATTCTCGAAGTGCATCTGGGCTGGGCCGCGAAGGGTCTGGGTTGGCGTATCGGCGAGATGATGCAGCGTCAGGCGAAGATCGAAGAACTGCGCGTGTTCCTCACGAAGATCTACAACGAGTCGGGCCGTCAGGAAGAGCTGGACAAGTTCTCCGATGACGAAATCCTCGAACTCGCGAAGAACCTGCGTGAAGGCGTGCCGTTCGCGACGCCGGTGTTCGACGGTGCGACGGAAGACGAAATGTCCCGCGCGCTCGATCTGGCTTACCCGGACGACATCGCGACGAACCTCGGCATGACGCCGTCGAAGAACCAGGTCACGCTGTACGACGGCCGCACCGGCGAAGCATTCGAGCGCACGGTCACGGTCGGCTACATGCACTACCTGAAGCTGCACCACTTGGTCGACGACAAGATGCACGCACGTTCGACCGGCCCGTACTCGCTCGTCACGCAGCAGCCGCTGGGTGGTAAGGCGCAGTTCGGTGGTCAGCGCTTCGGTGAAATGGAAGTGTGGGCGCTGGAAGCGTACGGCGCATCGTATGTGCTGCAGGAAATGCTGACGGTCAAGTCGGACGACGTGACGGGCCGGACCAAGGTTTATGAGAACCTGGTCAAGGGTGATCACGTCATCGACGCGGGCATGCCGGAATCCTTCAACGTGTTGGTGAAGGAAATCCGCTCGCTCGGTATTGATATCGATCTGGACCGCAACTAATCGGACTACGGAGAGAAAGCAATGAAAGCTCTGCTCGATCTATTCAAGCAAGTCCAACAAGAAGAAGTTTTTGATGCGATCAAGATCGGCCTCGCGTCGCCTGACAAGATTCGTTCTTGGTCGTTCGGCGAAGTGAAGAAGCCGGAGACCATCAACTACCGCACGTTCAAGCCGGAGCGGGATGGTCTGTTCTGCGCGAAGATTTTTGGTCCGATCAAGGACTACGAATGCCTTTGCGGCAAGTACAAGCGCCTGAAGCATCGTGGCGTGATCTGCGAAAAGTGCGGCGTCGAAGTGACGCTGGCGAAGGTGCGTCGCGAACGGATGGGCCACATCGAACTGGCCTCGCCGGTTGCGCACATCTGGTTCCTGAAGTCGCTGCCGTCGCGTCTGGGCATGGTGCTCGACATGACGCTGCGCGACATCGAGCGCGTGCTGTACTTCGAAGCATATGTGGTGATCAAACCGGGCATGACGCCGCTGAAAGCGCGGCAGATCATGACGGAAGAGGATTACTACAACAAGGTCGAAGAGTACGGTGACGAATTCCGTGCCGAAATGGGCGCGGAAGGCGTGCGCGAGCTGCTGCGCGCGATCAACATCGACGAACAGGTCGAGATGCTGCGTACCGAACTCAAGAACACGGGTTCGGAAGCGAAGATCAAGAAGTACGCGAAGCGCCTGAAGGTGCTCGAGGCATTCCAGCGTTCGGGCATCAAGCCGGACTGGATGGTCCTCGAAGTGCTGCCGGTGCTGCCGCCGGAACTGCGTCCGCTGGTGCCGCTGGACGGCGGCCGTTTCGCGACGTCGGACCTGAATGACCTGTATCGCCGCGTGATCAACCGTAACAACCGGTTGAAGCGTCTGCTCGAACTGAAGGCGCCTGAAATCATCGTCCGCAACGAAAAGCGGATGCTGCAGGAAGCCGTCGATTCGCTGCTCGACAACGGCCGTCGCGGCAAGGCGATGACCGGCGCGAACAAGCGTCCGCTGAAGTCGCTCGCCGACATGATCAAGGGTAAAGGCGGTCGTTTCCGTCAGAACCTGTTGGGTAAGCGCGTCGACTACTCGGGCCGTTCGGTGATCGTGGTCGGCCCGACGCTCAAGCTGCATCAGTGCGGTTTGCCGAAGCTGATGGCGCTCGAACTGTTCAAGCCTTTCATCTTCAACAAGCTGGAAGTGATGGGCGTCGCGACGACCATCAAGGCCGCGAAGAAGGAAGTCGAGAACCAGACGCCGGTGGTGTGGGACATTCTCGAAGAAGTCATTCGCGAACATCCGGTCATGCTGAACCGCGCGCCGACGCTTCACCGTCTGGGCATTCAGGCTTTCGAGCCGGTGCTGATCGAAGGTAAGGCGATTCAGCTGCACCCGCTCGTCTGCGCGGCGTTCAACGCCGACTTCGACGGTGACCAGATGGCCGTTCACGTGCCGCTGTCGCTGGAAGCGCAGATGGAAGCGCGTACGCTCATGCTCGCGTCGAACAACGTCCTGTTCCCGGCCAACGGCGATCCGTCGATCGTGCCGTCGCAGGATATCGTGCTCGGCCTGTACTACGCGTCGCGTGAAGCGATCAACGGCAAGGGTGAAGGCATGACGTTCACGGGCGTGTCGGAAGTCATCCGCGCGTACGAGAACAAGGAAGTCGAGCTGGCCTCGCGCGTCAACGTGCGGATCACCGAAATGGTCCATAACGAAGACACGAGCGAAGGCGCGCCGGCGTTCGTGCCGAAGATTTCGCTGTACGCGACGACCGTCGGCCGTTCGATCCTGTCGGAAATTCTGCCGCCGGGTCTGCCGTTCACGGTGCTGAACAAGCCGCTGAAGAAGAAGCAGATTTCGCAGCTGATCAACACCGCGTTCCGCAAGTGCGGTCTGCGCGAAACGGTGATTTTCGCCGACCAGCTGATGCAGATGGGTTTCCGTCTCGCAACGCGCGCCGGTATCTCGATTTGCGTGGACGACATGCTCGTGCCGCCGCAGAAAGAGACGATCGTCGGCGACGCCGCGAAGAAGGTGAAGGAATACGACCGTCAGTACATGTCGGGTCTCGTCACCGCGCAGGAACGCTACAACAACGTGGTCGACATCTGGTCGAACACGTCGGAAGCGGTTGGCAAGGCGATGATGGAGCAGCTCTCGACGGAACCGGTTGTGGACCGCGAAGGCAAGGACACGCGTCAGGAATCGTTCAACTCGATCTACATGATGGCCGACTCGGGCGCGCGGGGTTCCGCGACGCAGATTCGTCAGCTTGCGGGTATGCGCGGCCTGATGGCGAAGCCGGACGGCTCGATTATCGAAACGCCGATTACCGCGAACTTCCGCGAAGGCCTGAACGTGTTGCAGTACTTCATCTCGACCCACGGTGCACGTAAGGGTCTGGCTGATACGGCACTGAAGACCGCGAACTCGGGTTACCTGACGCGTCGTCTGGTCGACGTGACGCAGGATCTCGTGGTCGTCGAGGACGATTGCGGCACGTCGAACGGCGTGGCGATGAAAGCGTTGGTCGAAGGCGGTGAAGTCGTCGAAGCGCTGCGTGACCGTATTCTCGGTCGCGTCGCGGTGGCGGACGTCGTCAATCCGGAAACGCAGGAAACGCTGTACGCGTCGGGCGATCTGCTCGACGAAGACGCGGTGGAAACCATCGAACGTCTGGGTATCGACGAAGTGCGCGTGCGCACGCCGCTGACCTGCGAAACCCGTTACGGCCTGTGCGCATCGTGCTACGGCCGCGACCTGGGCCGCGGTTCGCGCGTCAACGTCGGTGAGGCAGTCGGTGTGATCGCTGCTCAGTCGATCGGCGAGCCGGGCACGCAGCTGACCATGCGTACGTTCCACATCGGTGGTGCGGCATCGCGTGCGGCGGTGGCGTCGACGGTGGAAGCGAAGTCGAATGGTACGGTGCGCTTCACGGCCACGATGCGTTACGTCACGAATGCGAAGGGCGAGCAGGTCGTCATTTCGCGTTCGGGCGAGGCGATCATCGCGGACGACCTCGGTCGCGAGCGTGAGCGTCACAAGATTCCGTACGGCGCAACGCTGCTGCAACTCGACGGCGCGGCCATCAAGGCCGGTGCGCAACTGGCTCAATGGGATCCGCTGACGCGTCCGATCATCACCGAGTGGGGCGGTACGGTGAAGTTCGAAAACGTCGAGGAAGGCGTGACCGTTGCGAAGCAGATCGACGACGTGACCGGTCTTTCGACCCTGGTCGTGATCGACGTGAAGCGCCGCGGTTCGCAGGCTTCGAAGAGCGTTCGTCCGCAGGTGAAACTGCTCGACGCCAACGGCGAAGAAGTGAAGATCCCCAACACGGATCATCCGGTGCAGATCGGCTTCCAGGTCGGCGCACTGATCACCGTGAAGGATGGTCAGCAAGTGCAGGTCGGTGAAGTGCTGGCACGTATCCCGGTTGAAGCGCAGAAGACGCGTGACATTACCGGTGGTCTGCCGCGCGTGGCCGAACTGTTCGAAGCGCGCTCGCCGAAGGACGCCGGCATTCTGGCGGAAGTCACGGGCACGACGTCGTTCGGTAAGGACACGAAGGGCAAGCAGCGTCTCGTTATCACGGACCTCGAAGGCAATCAGCACGAGTTCCTGATCGCGAAGGAAAAGCAGGTGCTGGTCCACGACGGTCAGGTCGTCAACAAGGGCGAAATGATCGTGGACGGCCCGGCCGATCCGCACGACATCCTGCGTCTGCAGGGTATCGAGGCGCTGTCGCGCTACATCGTGGACGAAGTGCAGGACGTGTACCGTCTGCAAGGCGTGAAGATCAACGACAAGCACATCGAAGTGATCGTGCGTCAGATGCTTCGCCGCGTGCAGATCGTCGACAACGGCGATACGCGTTTCATCCCTGGCGAACAAGTCGAGCGTTCGGACATGCTCGACGAGAACGACAAGATGATCGCGGAAGACAAGCGTCCGGCCACGTACGACAACGTGCTGCTCGGTATTACGAAGGCATCGCTCTCGACGGATTCGTTCATCTCGGCGGCGTCGTTCCAGGAAACGACCCGCGTGTTGACCGAAGCGGCGATCATGGGCAAGCGCGACGATCTGCGCGGTCTGAAGGAAAACGTGATCGTCGGCCGTCTGATTCCGGCCGGTACGGGTCTCGCGTTCCACAAGGCGCGCCGTGCGAAGGAGTCGTCGGATCGCGAACGCTTCGACCAGATCGCAGCCGAAGAGGCTTTCGATTTTGGTACGCCGGAAGCCCCGGCAGCGGAGCAAACGCCGCATACTAACGAGTAAGCGTTTTTCGCTCGTAGCCGTATCGAACCGCCCGGTGTTGAGCCGGGCGGTTTTTTTTCGTCTGTTGGTTTCGTAGCGCGCGCACACTCGGCCGAATGGCCAATGACGATTCAACGCGCGTCTGCGTTGATAGAATTCGTTATCTATCACGCTGCACCGCGCGCCTCCGCCATGTCCCGTTCGCTCGAAATACTCAACGAAATCTTCGGCTATCCCGCTTTTCGGGGACAACAGGGCGAGATCGTCGAGCATGTCGCGAACGGTGGCGATTCGCTCGTGCTGATGCCCACGGGCGGCGGCAAGTCGCTGTGCTATCAGATTCCATCGCTGGTGCGGCGCGAGGCGGGATTCGGCGCGGGCATCGTGGTGTCGCCGCTGATCGCGCTGATGCAGGATCAGGTCGCCGCGCTGACCGAGGTCGGCGTCAAGGCGGCGTATCTCAATTCGACGCTTTCCGGCGCGGAAGCCGCCGCGACCGAGCGCGCGCTGCGTAACGGCGACATCGATCTGCTCTACGTTGCGCCCGAGCGCCTGATGACGCCGCGCTTTCTCGATCTGCTCGACAGTTCGCCCGTCGGCCTGTTCGCGATCGACGAAGCGCACTGCGTTTCGCAATGGGGCCACGACTTCCGGCCCGAATATATTCAGTTGTCGGTGCTGCACGAGCGCTTTCCGGATGTGCCGCGCATCGCGCTGACGGCGACCGCCGACGCCATCACGCGCGATGAAATCGTGCATCGCCTGGCGCTGGACGATGCGCGCATTTTCGTGTCGAGTTTCGATCGGCCGAACATCCGTTATCGGATCGTCGAAAAGGACAACGCGCGCTCGCAGTTGCTCGATTTCATCCGCGCGGAACACACCAACAAGGACGGCACGACGGACGCGGGCGTCGTTTATTGCCTGTCGCGCCGCAAGGTCGAAGAGACGGCCGACTGGCTGAAGACGCAGGGCGTGCGCGCGCTGCCGTATCACGCGGGCATGGAATTCGAGATTCGCCAGCGGCATCAGGAGATGTTCCAGCGCGAAGAGGGCATCGTGATGTGCGCGACGATCGCGTTCGGCATGGGCATCGACAAGCCTGACGTGCGATTCGTCGCGCATCTCGATTTGCCGAAGAGCGTCGAGGGCTACTATCAGGAAACCGGGCGCGCGGGTCGCGACGGCATGCCGGCGAACGCGTGGATGGCCTACGGTCTCGGCGACGTCGTGCAGCAGCGCAAGATGATCGACGAATCCGAAGCCGACGACACCCATAAGCGCGTGCAGACCGGCAAGCTCGACGTGCTGCTCGGTTTGTGCGAAGTCGCGTCGTGCCGTCGCGTGCGCCTGCTTGCCTACTTCGGCGAGAGCAGCCAGCCGTGCGGCAATTGCGATACGTGTCTGGAGCCGCCCGCATCGTGGGACGCGACCCGCGAAGCGCAGATGGCGCTGTCCTGCGTTTACCGTGCGCAGAAGGCGAGCGGTTTCAATTTCGGCGCGGGGCATCTGATCGACATTCTGCGCGGCTCGCGAAGCGAAAAAATCCTCCAGCGCGGCCACGAAAAGCTCACGACGTTCGGCGTGGGCGCGGCGCTGTCGGAAGCGGAATGGCGCGCCGTGTTTCGGCAACTGGTTGCGTTCGGTTTCCTCGCCGTGGATCACGAAGGTTTCGGCGCGCTGGTCTTGACCGCCGCGAGCAAGCCCGTGCTGAAGGGCGAGCAGCACGTCACGCTTCGCAAATACGTCAAGCCCGCGCGAGCGCGGCAGTCGTCGAGCCGCACCGGCGAGCGCGCCGATCCGACCGCAGGCATGTCGCCGCGCGAGAAGACGCGCTGGGATCGCCTGCGCACGTGGCGCGCGGAGACGGCGAAGAGCGACGGCGTGCCCGCGTATGTCATCTTTCATGACGCGACGCTCGCCGAAATCGCCCGCAGCGACCCCGATTCCATCGAGGATTTGCGCCATATTCCGGGCATCGGCGTGCGCAAACTGGAGCGTTTCGGCGACGAAC
>NZ_LFJJ01000151.1 GCF_001189365.1 Candidatus Burkholderia verschuerenii
TTGCTACACGCTTCCTTCAGACCCCGCCTCACGACGACGCCCTTGCGTTTCACTAGGCCTTCGCCCCATCAGGCTGGACAGGGAACTTGCACCCCCAAGCTGTTGCGCATGCTCGGCGCACAAAAAATGGCCGCTTGCGCGGCCGTAAGGAGGGGTGGGTCGGTCAGTACTCAGGCTACGGCCACTTTCTTAATCTAGACTTAAGCAATCACGACGCACCTGTTTCCTTCGGTTACAACGAACGACTCAACGCAGCGCCTCGCTATAACGATCCCGCAACGGAATAAGCGTCACCAGCGCGACAGCACATCCGAACATCACGTAATAGCAGATGGAAAGCGCATCGCCCGTGCTCATGGTCAGCCAACTGACGATCGCTGGCGCAAAGCCGCCGAAGATCATCACCGCGACGTTGTAGCTGACCGAGATCCCCGTCGATCGCACGCTCGACGGCAACAACTCGGAGATAAACGCCGGATAACAGCCTTGAAAGATGCCGAGATAAGTCATCAAAAGCGCCTGGCAAACGACCAGCACCGGCAAAACCGGATGCGCCGTCAGCACCGCGAAAATCGGATACGCAGTCACGAGCGCGAGAATCAGCGCCGTCATCATCAGCTTCTTGCGTCCGATACGATCCGACAGCCTGCCGAAGATCGGGCAGCACACGAGATACACGAGCGCGCCGATCGTCGAACTGATCAGGCCGTCGGTCAGCGCCATATGCAGCACGCGCGTCGCGTGCGTCGGCAGATACAGCAGAAAGATGTAGGTGCCGATGCTCCCGAATACCGTCAGTCCGAAACCCGCGAGCACGGGCATCCAGTGCTTGGTCGCGGTATCGCGGATCGGGCGCGTGGTCAGTTCGTCGTTCGCGGCTTTTTCGACGAACACCGGCGATTCATCGAGCTTCGAGCGCAGATACAGCCCGACCGGCACGATCAACAGCCCGATTACGAACGGCACGCGCCAGCCCCAGCTATTCAGATGCTCCGGACTCAGCGTGCGCGTCAGCACCGCGCCGAAGAACGATCCGGCGAGACTCGCGGCGGCCTGCGCGACCATCTGAAAACTGCCGAAATAACCGCGCCGGTTGGACGGCGCGTATTCGACGAGAAACGCCGTCGCGCAGCCCACTTCGCCGCCCGCCGAAAAGCCTTGGATCAGCCGCCCGAGCAGCATCAGCAAAGGCGCGGCGATGCCGATGGCCGCGTACGTCGGCGCAAACGCGATGATCGCGATGCCGACCGCCATCAACGAGTTGGTGAGCGTCAGCGCCGACTTCCGTCCGACGCGATCCGCCACCGCGCCGAGCACGATGCCGCCCAGCGGCCGCGTCAGAAAGCCGACGCCGAAGGTCGCCCAGGTCGCGAGCAGCGAGATGGTCGGATTCGTCGCGGGGAAATACAGCTTCGAAATGATCACGGCGAAGAAGCCGTACACCATGAAGTCGAACCATTCGAGCGCGTTGCCGATAGTCGATACCACGATGGCGCGGCGGCCGGACAAGGTCAGCGCGGCATCGCGCGCGGCCGCATGGGATGCAGGTAGGACGGTGCTCATCGAGTGCGCTCCGTTGGTGTGGACGAGGCAAACATTCGGAGCCTACGCCCGACTGAAATAAGAAAACAAATAATTTGATGCGGATGATTAAGGGTAAACCCTCGTCATCGCGCGATTCAAGCCACAGCCGCTGTCCCGTTGACTAATCGCATCGTGATGACCGGTGTTCCTGCGCATGAAAAAGAAGATGAATGACCGACAGCAATGCGCGTGTATGCTCCAACACGAAATTCAACCGAATGTTTCAAACCTGCTTAAACGCATAGCGTTTGCGGGTTGATTAGGCACCCTGACAACCTGAAAATTGCCGAAAGTTTTCGAAATGTTGGGACGGGAGGGGTGGCCCGGCTCGTCGGATGCAAACGAAAACTTCGCGGCTTTTCAATCCGGGTCGTCGTGATCCGTCTCATCGTCTGGAGCAACACATGCAACAACGTCAGTCCCGCTTCTTCCGTCTCATTTCCGCCACGGCTGCCGCGAGCGTGGCCGTGCTGGCCATATCCGCCGCACAGGCGCAGCCCGCCGCGAGCGCGCCGCAAGCCGCCAGCGTCGTCGGCGTGGGCGATGCAGCCGCAGTGAACCTCACCGCGAAGATCACCAAGATCATGGCGGACACCAACAGCGTCGAAGTGAAGGGTCCGAAGGGCAATCTGGTCGTCATCGACGTCAATCCGTCGGTCGCCGACGTGAAGAAGCTGAAGGTGGGCGACGACGTGAACGTCGCGTATCGCAGCGCGCTGCTGATGTCCGCCGACAAGGTCGATCCGAAGGGCGTCGAATCGCGTGTGAGCGCCGAGCAGACTCAACCGGCATCGAACGGTGTGGTCGTGAAGACGAAGGGCGTGCAAGTGGTCGCGGTGATCCAGCAGATCGACGCGAAGTCGCGCGAAGTGACGCTCTCCACGCCGAAGCGCACCGTCACGCTGCAGGTTCAGCCGGACATTCAGCTCGACAAGTTCAAGGTCGGCGACAGCGTGATGGCGACGTATCTCGCGGCGGAAGCCATCGACGTGACGCGTAACGGCAAGCTCGTGAAGTAAGCATCGATCGGGCGCAACAGATTGTTTCGTGTTGCGTGACGAGCATGGCCGGGCAGGCCGGCCATGCTTCCGTTCAAGTCGCGCGCGGCATTCGACATCGCGAAATATGGTTTTGACGGCCGTCCCAAAAAAATCACGCCCTACAATCGGTTCCCCTGAGAACCACGATGTCATTCGCCCCGCCATGAACAACATGAAACTCTGGCTTGCCGCGCTCTCGCTGATGTCCTTCGGCGTGGTGTCGGAAGCACAGGAATCGCTCGAATACAAGCGCGCCCAGCAGGCGCAGCAACCGCAGGAGCGCGCGGTGCAGAGCCTCACGCGCGAGCAGCAGGAAGCGCTCGACAAGCAGGATCAGGCGATCGCGCAGGTCGCGCTCGACATCGTCATAATGATCGATGCCGACAAGGTCGGCGAAGTATGGGACAACGCGTCGCTGATCGGAAAGAAGGTGATCACGCGCGACGATTTCATCGCCAAGGTCGCGCACGATCGCGGCGCCCTGGGCGCGCCTGGCATGCGCATGCCGATGGGCCTGCGTTATCTGCGATACGACGGCACCGGCAACATGCCGGCCGGCGCGTTCGTCAACGTGGCATTCGATACGCAATTCGCCAACGCGCCGCAGTCCTCGCGCGAGATGGTCACGTTCATGCTCGGTCAGGACAACATCTGGCGTTTCGTGGGTTACGCGATCTCCGCTGATCGTCGTCCGGCGCGCTCACATATTCGTCCACGAAGTACACCACCCGCGTCCCGCCACCAGCTTGTCAGCGAATAGCGTGCAGCCGCTCCACGCATCGGTCGACTTGCCCTGAAACAGCGAACAGGTCGCGCAGGTCTGACCGTCGGCGAAGCCGGCGTTCTTCGACTTGTCCATTTTCGATGCGTCTTCCGTATAGGCGACGGCTTTCGCAGCCGGATCGGCGACGCTCAGATGCGGCGCGTCGGCTTCGGCTCGCGCGAGCCAGAGCGACGCACCCATGCCGATACTGCCGATCACGAACTGACGGCGCGATGCTTTCATGTCGTATGTCTTCCGTTTTTGTATGTGGGGAGGCGGCGCGCGCATCGACGGCGATTCGACCGCAAGCGCGCCATCGGAACGATACGCCGAGCCGGACGTACGCGCTTCGGGATAGACGACGCCAAGCGCACGCCCGGTCGCTTTTCTGCGCTCAGCAAATGAGCAACTTCTTGCAACGTGCTTTCTACGCCCTTTATTTCGCTTGTCGCGTGCGCGCGCCTGCCGTAAATCAGGTCAGTACGCTGTGCAATCTGAATGATGAACCCCGCGGCGCCCCGGCTGCGGATCTTTTCGAAGGAGCAAGACGGTGACTGGAACAGATTGGCTTTTGGCCGGCATCTACATGGCCGCGCTGGTGGGCGGCTCGCTTTGCATGAGCGCGCTCGCGCGCCGGAGCTTGATCAAGCTGAAGGAGAAAGGTCACTGAGCAGCGCGCGGCGATGCGCGCCTTGAATCGCGCGCCGGGAACAAGCGAAGGCTTCGCTTTCCCGGCGCGTTTTCTGCGTCGATGCGGAGTCAACGCCGCATCGACTTAACATCAATGAAACAGCTTCGCGGCCTGTGTGATCGTATTGGTCACGCCCCACGCCAAGCGGAATCAGCACATACAGCCAGAACAGCACCAGCAGTCCCTTGTTGGACGAGCCGCCTTGGTATTCGTTGTTCATATCGGTCTCCTCGATCAGGCGGTTTGCATGTGATGCTTCTCGTGCACGCGCGACACGAGCAGATTGCAGACGAAGCCCACCACCAGCAGCGACGCTATGATGTGCAGCGTCATCGTGTAGGCATCCGCGCCGGTCACGCCGTGCGCGACCTGATACGCGCGCACGTAGTTCACCACCACCGGTCCCGCGATCCCCGCCGCCGCCCACGCCGTCAACAGACGTCCGTGAATGCCGCCGACGAAGGCCGTGCCGAACATGTCCGCGAGATAGGCCGGAATGGTCGCGAAGCCGCCGCCGTACATCGACAGGATGATGCCGTACGCCAGCACGAACAACGCGATGCTTCCCGACTGCGCGAACTGCGGCACGAGGAAATACAGGATCGCGCCGAGCACGAAGAAAATGAAGTACGTATTCTTGCGCCCGACCCAGTCCGATGCCGATGCCCACACGAAGAGCGTCTGCCCATGTTGAACAGCGACAGCAGCCCGACGAAGCCCGCCGCCGCGCCCGCCGTGATGGTCGACTTGAAGCTCTCCTGGATCATCACCGACGCCTACCCCAGCACGCCGATGCCCGCCGTCACGTTCAGGAACAGCACCAGCCACAGCAGATAGAACTGCGGCGTCTTGAGCGCCTGATCGATATGCACGTGGTTCTTCGTGATCATCTTGTTGGCCGTCGCCGGCGGCGTCCAGCCGGCCGGCTTCCAGTCGGCGGGCGGAATGCGGATGGCGAGCGCGCCGATGGTCATCGAGATGAAATAGAGCACGCCGAGCACGACGAAGGTCTCGGCCACGCCGACGCTGGTCGCGCTCTTGAAGTGGTTCATCAGCGCGACGGAGCCGGGCGCGGCGATCATCGCGCCGCCGCCGAAGCCCATGATCGCCATGCCGGTCGCCATGCCGCGACGGTCCGGAAACCAGCGGATCAGCGTCGACACCGGCGACACGTAACCCAGCCCCAGCCCGATGCCGCCGATCACGCCATAGCCGAGATACAGCAGCACGATCTGATGCAGGTAGACGCCGAGCGCCGATACCAGAAAGCCGCCGCCGAAGCAGCAGGCGGCGGTAAACATCGTGCGTCGCGGGCCGACCTTTTCGAGCCACTTGCCGGCGAACGCCGCCGACAGACCGAGGAACACGATCGCCAGCGAAAAGATCCAGCCGAGCGTGGTCAGCGACCAGTCGTCGGGCGCGGACTGGGTGATGCCGACGATCTTCGTCAACGGCGCGTTGAACACCGAAAACGCATAGGCCTGCCCGATGCATAAATGGACCGCGAGCGCGGCGGGCGGCACCATCCAGCGTGAAAAGCCGGGTCGGGCGATCGTCGCTTCTTTCGAAAAGAAGCCGTGCGGGCCAGGCGCGGCCCCTTGATTAATGGTGCTGTTCATCGTGGTCTCCGTGGCGCGCCGGTAGTCTGGGCGTGGCGCGCTCATCTCTTTGCTTTGGTGTGGCCGTGCGCGATGTGCGGCGCAGCAGTCCGCCGCTCCGTACCTGCAACGATGGGACATATTCGAATGCCGATACGCAACGGTTGGGCCTCAACATAGACAAGTGCGATGCGCTTGGCAATATGAATGGTCGTGCCATAAGCAATTGCCCGTATGTCGCGCGTAAGCCTGTCCAGAATCCCGCGCTTTCCGAGGCGCGATTCTCTGTATCGCATCGCTACAGCGGGACACAGGTGTTTCGAATGTGAACAGCATCGACAAGTGCATGCTGCGGCGCGCCAATCGTCGAATCAGAATCGCGCGCCTATATGCGGCAATGCTTTGCGCGCTTCCCCTTCGTATACAACGCGCGATGGCACGAAACTCGCATACAAAGGCACGCGGCGGCGAGCAACCCGCGAAACTCGATTGCGCCGCCCGTTCACGTCGACATGCGAGGAGCACATAGAGATGAATCACGCAGAGATGCAGTTCCTGAGCACCGAGTACCCGTACAAGAAGCAATACGGCAACTTCATTGGCGGCAAGTGGGTCGCGCCTTTGGGCGGTGAGTATTTCGACAACATTTCGCCGATCACGGGCGAACCGTTCACGTCGATCGCGCGCTCGCGCGAAGCCGACATCGAAGCCGCGCTGGATGCCGCGCACGCCGCCAAGACCGCGTGGGGCAATACGGCCGTCGCCGATCGTGCGAACGTGCTGATGAAGATCGCCGATCGCATGGAGCAGAATCTGGCGCGTCTGGCCGTCGCCGAATCGATTGACAACGGCAAGCCGCTGCGCGAGACGATGGCCGCCGATATCCTGCTGGCGATCGACCATCTGCGCTACTTCGCGAGCGCCGCGCGTACGCAGGAAGGCGGCATCTCCGAGATCGATCACGATACGGTCGCGTATCACTTCCACGAGCCGCTCGGCGTGGTCGGCCAGATCATTCCGTGGAATTTCCCGATCCTGATGGCGATCTGGAAGCTCGCGCCCGCGCTCGCCGCCGGCAATTGCGTCGTGCTGAAGCCGGCCGAGCAGACGCCCGCGTCGATCATGGTGCTGATGGAAACCATCGGCGATCTGCTGCCGCCGGGCGTGATCAACGTGGTCAACGGCTTCGGGCTGGAAGCGGGCAAGCCGCTGGCATCGAACAAGCGCATCGCGAAGATCGCCTTCACGGGCGAGACGACGACCGGCCGCCTGATCATGCAGTACGCGAGCCAGAACCTGATTCCGGTCACGCTGGAACTGGGCGGCAAGAGCCCGAATATCTTCTTCGACGATGTGATGAGCGTCGACGACAGCTTCGTCGACAAGGCGCTCGAAGGCTTCACGATGTTCGCGCTGAATCAGGGCGAAGTGTGTACGTGTCCGTCGCGCGCGCTGATTCAGGAGTCGATCTACGAGCGCTTCATGGAGCGTGCGCTCAAGCGCGTCGCCGCCATTCAGCAAGGCCATCCGCTCGACAGCAAGACGATGATCGGCGCTCAGGCATCGCAGGAGCAGCTGGAAAAGATCCTGTCGTATATCGATCTCGGCAAGCAGGAAGGCGCGGAATGCCTGAGCGGCGGCGAACGCAATCCGCTCGACGGCGAATTGAAGAACGGCTACTACATCAAGCCGACGGTCTTCAAGGGCAACAACAAGATGCGCATCTTCCAGGAGGAAATCTTCGGGCCGGTGCTGTCCGTCACGACCTTCAAGACCGAAGAGGAAGCGCTCGAAATCGCCAACGATACGCTCTACGGTCTGGGCGCGGGCGTGTGGACGCGCGACGGCACGCGCGCGTATCGCTTCGGCCGTGCGATTCAGGCGGGCCGCGTGTGGACCAACTGCTATCACGCGTATCCGGCGCATGCGGCGTTCGGCGGCTACAAGCAGTCGGGCATCGGCCGCGAGAATCACAAGATGATGCTCGATCACTATCAGCAGACGAAGAACATGCTCGTCAGCTATAGCGACAAGCCGCTCGGCTTCTTCTGATCGCCGACGATGCAAACGAGCCGCCGCGTATGACATGCGGCGGCTTTTTGTCTTTTAACGCGACGGGGACATCATGAGCGAAGAAGAGGTATTACGCGTCACGGCGACGCCTGCCGCACTCGAACTGATCGGCAAGCTCCGCGCGGAACACGGCGAAATCCTGTTGCATCAATCCGGCGGATGTTGCGACGGCAGCGCGCCGATGTGCTTTCCGGTCAACGAATTCATGGTCGGCGGATCGGACGTGAAGTTGGGCGAAATCGGCGGCGTGCCGTTCTATATGACCGAATCGCAGTTCGAGTACTGGCAGCACACGCAACTGATCATCGATGCAGTGCCGGGCAACGGCGGCATGTTTTCACTGGAGCGGCCTTCGGGATTGCGCTTTCTCACGCGTTCGCGTCTGTATAGCGACGACGAGAACGCGTGGCTCGAACAGCATCCGGTCGAGCATGTGCAGTAGCGTTGTCAGTTCCAGTGGGGCGGGCGTTTCTCGATGAACGCCTGCGTCCCTTCCAGCGTGTCGTCTCCATCATGTTGCAGGCCATCGTCTCCGATGCCAGCGCATAAGCCTGCTCGATCCCGGTTTCGAGCTGCCGATAGAACAATCCCTTGCCCGCCGCGACCGCCGCGCGCGGCTTGGCGGCGATGTTCGCGGTAAGCGTCCGCAGCGCGTCGTCGAGTTCACCGGGCGATGCCACGCGATTCACGAGCCCGCGCTCCTTCGCCGTTTGCGCATCGATGAAATCGCCGGTGACGAGCATTTCGAAGGCCGCCTTGCGCGACACGTTGCGCGTGAGCGGCGACGCTCGGCGTCGCGCAGAACAGCCCGAGATTGACACCTGATACCGCGAAACGCGCCTCGCTCGATGCCACCGCGAGATCGCACATCGCGACCAGTTGACAACCCGCCGCCGTCGCGATGCCATGCACGCGCGCGATGACCGGCTGCGGCATGCGCTGGATCGTGAGCATCATGCGCGAGCAACGCGCGAACAGGTCGCGGTAGTAATCGACACCAGGCGCGGCGCGCATTTCCTTGAGATCGTGTCCGGCGCAGAACGCGCGGCCAGCACCCGAGAGCACGACCACGCGCGCATCGGATGCGGCGACGTCCTGCAGCGCGCGCTCCAGTGCATCGAGCATGGCTTCGGACAGCGCGTTGAACGCTTCGGGACGATTCAGCGTGAGGCCGACCGCGCCGCGTACATCGTGAAGATCGCGTTCGATCAGAACCAGATCGCTCATGACAATGTTCTCCTTCAGACGTCGATGGCGGCGACCGAGCCCGCGCGCTTGCGCAACTCGAACTTCTGGATCTTGCCGGTGGATGTCTTCGGCAATTCGCAGAACTCGACCGCGCGCGGCACCTTGAAACCGGCGAGATGCTGCTTGCAATGCGCGATCAGTTCTTCCGCCGTGGCCTGCGCGCCGTTCTTCAGCTCGACGAAGGCGCACGGCGTTTCGCCCCAGCGCGCGTCGGGCTTGGCGACGACGGCGACCGCCATCACCGCCGGATGCCGGTACAGCACGTCCTCGACTTCGATGCTCGAAATATTCTCGCCTCCGGAAATGATGATGTCCTTGCTGCGATCCTTTATGCGCACATAACCATCCGGATACGCGACCGCCAGATCGCCGGTATGAAACCAGCCGCCGCGAAACGCTTCCTGCGTGGCGGCCGGATTCTTCAGATAACCCTTCATCGCGATATTGCCGCGAAACATGATCTTGCCGATAGTCTCGCCGTCGAGCGGAACGGGTTCCATGCTGAGCGGATCGCGCACGCTGACGGCGTCCTGCAAGTGATAACGCACGCCTTGCCGCGCATTGAGCCGCGCGCGTTCGCCGATATCCAGCGCGCTCCGTTCGGCCTGCTGCGCGCAGACGGTGGCCGGGCCGTAGACTTCGGTCAGGCCGTACACATGCGTGAGTTCGAAGCCCATGCGCTCCATGCCTTCGATCATCGCGGCGGGCGGTGCGGCGCCCGCGACCATCGCGCGGACGGTGTGGGTGATGCCGGCCTTGACGTCTTCCGGCGCGTTCACCAGCAGGTTATGCACGATCGGCGCGCCGCAGTAATGCGTGACGCCTTCGTTGCGGATCAACTCGAAGATGGCCTTCGCATCGACGCGGCGCAGACAGACGTTCACGCCCGCGTGCGCCGCGACCGTCCACGGAAAGCACCAGCCGTTGCAATGGAACATCGGCAGGGTCCAGAGATACACCGCGTGCTTGGGCATGTCCCATTCGAGCACGTTGCTGATCGCGTTCGTGTACGCACCGCGATGGTGATAGACCACGCCCTTCGGATTGCTCGTCGTGCCCGAGGTGTAGTTTAGGCAGATCGCGTTCCATTCGTCCGATGGCGTCTGCCAAGCATAGTCCGGATCGCCCGATGCAAGCAGCGCCTCGTATTCGATTTCGCCGATGCGTTCGCCATCGCCGGTGTATTGCGGATCGTCGACGTCGATCACGATGATCGGCTGCGGCACGTTCTCCAGCGCATCGCTCAACGCCGGAGAACTCGCGATCGACCAGCACTACCTTGGCTTCGCCGTGCGTGAGCATGAAGCCGAGCGTGGCGGCATCGAGCCGCGTGTTCAGCGTGTTAAGGACCGCGCCCGTCATGGGCACGCCGAAATGCGCTTCCACCATTTCCGGCGTGTTCGGCAGCATGGCCGCCACCGTATCGCCGATGCCGATCCCGCGCGCGACCAGCGCCGAGGCGAGCCGCCGCGCGCGCTCGTAGGTTTGCGCCCAATTGCGCCGCACGCCGCCATGCACGACGGCGGGGCGCATCGGATACACCGACGTCGCGCGCTCGATAAACGTCAGCGGCGTGAGCACCGCGAAGTTGGCGTCGGTTTTCGGCAGGCTTTCGTCGTACATGCTCGTTGTCATCGTCTCTCCCGTTGCGTTCTGATGTCGCCTTACGGAACGTATCTTACGCGCGACTGACAGGCCGCAGCCAATTGACGATCATCGCGTCTTGCCGACGCAGACGCTTGCACTGCTCGATATCTCGTAATCAACGGAAATCGCGCTGCGCGCCCGATGCGTCAACTCGGGCGGCATGCACGCGTTAATGACGGCACTGCTCGCGCGAACCGATCCGCGTTGTGCGGGCAGTCGGATCAATCTTGCAATTTAGTAAGGGTAACGATATGAAACGCATCGCCGCTGCATTGACATTCGCCGGTCTCGCGCTGACCGCCGCCATCGCGATGGCGCAAATGAATCACTACGATTTCGGCCCGGCCCAGCAGATGATCGACCAGACGCTCGGGCGCATCGAAAACATGCGCCGCGACGGTCATGACCAGTTCGACGGGCACGCGCTCAAGGCCGAGGAATTGCTGCGTCAGGCAAAGGCCGAGTTGAACGCGGCAGCGGAATATCGCGCGCGTCGCTAAGCCATGCGTTTGCCGCCACGTCCTTGATGACGGGCGCGGCGGCTTGCTGCATCAAGGCTTGTCGTCGAGCTTCACCGCGAAACCGCGCTGAACGCCGGGCCGCTCGAACAGCGCGTCATACCAGCGCTTGACGTTGGGAAATTCGTCGAGCGAAACCTGATGCCGTTCGTGCCGCCATGCCCAACCGAGAATCGCGAAATCGGCCACGGACAGCGCGCCCGCCACGTATTCCACCTGGCTCAGACGCGTATCGAGCACGCGATACAAACGGCGCGTCTCGTTCGAATATCGCTCCAGCCCGTAACGGCGATCCGCTTCCGCTTCGACCGCGCGGAAGTGATGCACTTGTCCGGGCATCGGGCCGAAGCCGCCCATTTGCCACATCAGCCATTCCAGTACCGGCACGCGTTCGCGCAACGTCGCGGGCAAAAATTGGCCGGTCTTTTCGCCGAGATAGAGCAGGATCGCGCCGGATTCGAACACACTGATCGGCGCGCCCTCGGGACCATCGGAATCGACGATGGTCGGAATGCGGTTGTTCGGGCTGATGCGCAGAAAATCCGCCGCGTGCTGCTCGCCTTTGGTGATATTCACCGTCTTGACGCTATACGGCAGGCCCATTTCTTCGAGCGCGACGCTGATCTTGCGTCCGTTCGGCGTGTCCCACGTATGAAGTTCGATGCTCATGGTGTCGATGGATAATCAGCTGAGCGGCGGCGCGACGTGACGCTGAAAGCCGGGCCGCGAGCCGAGTTTCGCGTACCAGCGTTCGAGATCGGGCAAGGGCGTGCGTTGTACGTCGGGCATGCCGAACCAGCGCCGCGCATAGGCGCCGACGACGAGATCGGCCAGCATGAGGCATCGGCTTCGAGATAATCGCGGCCTTTCAACTGCGAGTCGACGACGCGCCACAGCTTGTCGTTTTCGCGCGCGTGCGCTTCGAGTTGCGCGGTATCGCGTTCGGCGGGCGGCGTGCGGATGGTGCCCCAGAACAGCGGGCGCTCGGCGGGCTGCAAGGTCGAAAGCGTCCAGTCGAGCCAGCGATCCACGCTCGCGCGATGCTTCGGCGCGGCGGGGTAGATGGTGTGATCGGGCGCGTATTGCATCGCGAGATAACGCAGGATCGAGTTCGACTCCCACAGCGTGAAGTCGCCGTCGACAAGCGTGGGCACCTTGCCCATCGGGTTCATCGCGAGATAGTCGGGCGCGGTGTTGCGGCCGAACTGCATGCCCGCGTCGATGCGGTCATACGCGAGATCGAGTTCCTTGCAGCACCACAGCACCTTCTGCACGTTGACCGAGTTGACGCGGCCCCAGATGGTCAGCATTCGCCGAATCCTCCACAGGTAGAATCGTTGGGAACTGCGTGAAGGATAACCGCTAAGCGCTTAACGGGCCTTTCAGCCGGCCCACAGATTCGGCACGACGGTCGATGAAAACCCCGAGACGAACTCCTTCGCGCGGCTCGTATCGCGATCGAATACGTGACGCTTCACGCGCCCGATATTGCCGCCGTACACATGGATGCTGATCGACACGCGATCGTCGAACACGTTGCGCACCTGATGCACGTCGTCGCCGCTCGGCGACACGCAATCGATATCGCCCTGTTCGAGTACGGCGATTTCGCTGGCGAGCATCGGCGTGCCGGCTTCGCGCATCTCGAAACGCGTCGCTTCTTCCGAGCCGCGCAGCATGCCGATCATGCCCCAGACGGTGTGATCGTGGATCGGCGTCTTCTGGCCCGGTCCCCACACGAAGCTCACCACGGAGAAGCGCTGCTTCGGATCGCAGTGCAGCAGATACTGCTGGTAATACTCGGGATGCGGCTTGGCGAAGGCATCCGGCAGCCAGTCGTCGGATTCGAGCAGACGCGCCATCGGCGCGCGCATGCTGTCGAGCACGACGGTTTCGGGCACGCCGTCACGGACGATATCGGTTGCTTCGCTGACGAAATCGCGCAAGCGCGAAATGCTCATGTCGGTCTCCTGTCACGTTTTAAGTTCGATGCGGTTCAGCCTTCCTCTTTGTGCGATGCGGCGCGCGACGGACGCGCGCGTTGTTGTCGGACGGGCGTAGCCGGTGTGCGCGGCATGCCGAGCGACGCGAGTTCCTCGATGGTCACTTCGCCGAAGCGCTGCACGCAGTCCGCCGAACGGCCAAGATTCTCGGGATGCACGCGCCAGATATGCGGCATCGGCATAAAGTCGGCGAGATCGATGCGCTGCAACTGCGACGCATACTGGCTCGACTCCAGCATGCTTTCCGGCACGAAGCCGAGACCCGCGCCGCGCGCGACCAGGCCGAGTTTCTGTTCGGTGCCGAAGGTCGCGATCTTGACCGAGAACGGCAGGCCCTGATCGCTGAAGGCGCGCCGCAGCAAATCGCGGAAGCCGCATCCTTCGGGGCTGAGCACCCATTCCATGCCGTGCAGTTCGGCAAGCCGCTTGCGTCCGCTGACCGCGCCTTTTTGCGCGACCACGACCATCGGCAATACGCCGATCGACGATGCCGCCATGCCCGACTCGAAGCGCGTGCCTTCGGGCAGCACGGCGATGGCTGCATCGACCGCGGATTCGCGCAGCCGCGTGATGACTTCGGTGCTCCATCCCGACGCGACTTCGATCTGCACGTCGGGATATTCGCGACGCAATTCGGGCACGGCATCGAGCAGCGCGAGTTCCGCCAGCACTTCGGCGACACCCAGCCGCAGACGGCCCGACGGCGCGGCATCCTCGCGCACCAGTTCCTCGATCAGCTCGATATCCCGCACGACGTTGATGCACAGCTCGTACACGCGCCGCCCGACCTGCGTGGGACGGCTCGGCTTCACATTGCGGTCGAGCAGCACTACGCCCAGATCCTTTTCCAGGCTCTGCACGCGCCGCGTGATGGCGGGCTGCCGCGTCAGCAGCGCTTCGGCCGCGCCCGTGATCGACGCTTGACGCACCACCGCGACGAATGCATGGATGTCTTCCAGTTTCATCTTGTTCGCTCCGGCGTCCGGCTCTCGGCGGCCTTGTTGGTGTCCATGCGCAGTGTCGGTCCTAGGCTCTGTTCACATTTGAAGAAATGTGTTTACATCTCATCTTTTGCGTAAGCGATCAAGATGAGTCGAATGTTGCTGACCGATGAGATATGGGGACGACTGGAGTCCATTGTTCCGGGTAAG
>NZ_LFJJ01000152.1 GCF_001189365.1 Candidatus Burkholderia verschuerenii
CCATGGCGTAAGCCCTCCCGAGGGCAGGTTGACGAACTGGACATTCATCAACTTACACCACGGCCACCCCTGCCTCTGCGCTCCTGCCGCCTCAGCGTTTTTGCACATCATTCTGCACACTACCGATAAAACCGATGAGGCATTCGAGGCCGTTTCGCTGATCATCTGCCGGTTGCCCAAACAGCCCAAAACCGGCCGCGCGAGCGGGCCGGAGTAAGCCGAAGGGGACCGATACCGGAATGGGCGAGAGAGCGCTGATCGCATGGGAACCAGCGCGCGGACAAATCATGAAGGCACTCGCTACTGCTGTGCCAAGTCTCTAATACCGTGCCGCGGCCGCTCAAGAAGGTGCTTAGGATCGGCCAAGCGGTTTTTTTTGGTTACTTTCTTTGCCGCCGCAAAGAAAGTAACCCCTCCGCCGGGAAGGCGGCTACTGAATACCCACCCCACAAACACAAAAAAAAACTCAAACCCGCGACTGCGCCCCAGCAAACTCCCCATTAACAGGATGCGGCGGCTGCAAAGGATCGAAGTCACTCCAGCGCCCTTGCTTCCACCGCCCGGAAGCTCGCTCAATATCAATCCCACCAGACTCACGCAAGATAGCAGCAGCCTGCGTCTGCGATTCAGGCGAAACGTGCACGGCAACAAGCACACCAGCATGCCGCGTAGGCTCTTCGGCATGATGCGCCGCCCGAGGCTTCCGCGTATGCGACATGGCGCCGGCCAGCGACCCTACATAAGCCCCCACACCAGCCGCGATCAAAGAAATCAGCACCGGCGGCTGAAACACGGCAAATATCGCCGCACCGACGATCGCGCCAACAACAGCGCCTATGGTCACGCCCTTGCCCGCGCCCTTCGGCGCAGCGCTCGCGCCCGCATCGGTGCCGACGTCACCGCCAATCGGATGCCGCGCGTGCTGCCCGCTCGGATTGACGAAGAACAGCGTCACGTCCTCTTCGACGAAACCGCGCGAGAAAAGCTTCTGTGCCGCCGATTCAGCGGCGGGGAAGGTCTGGAATCGGCCCGCGATGATCAGGGACATGTTTTCCTCCTTGTTGTGTCAGTTACGTTGCGTGTGTGGACCCGAAACACTCCGGAGTCACTCCGGCTCCAGCCCGGCGACGCGAAACAACCCCGAGCGCAGCACGACGGATTCGCCGCCGTTGTCGTCAAGTACTTCGGCGCACACCGCGCGAATCCGCGCCGAACCGCGCTCGAATGCCGGCAGCAAGTCTTCCTCGCGAGCCGAGCGCGCGCCAAAATGGTCTTCGAGCGCTTCGGCGCTGATCGAGCAGACAACCGGCTCGCCATCGACGAGCGCGGTGAAATGGATCGCGAGATCGTCGCCGTCGAATACGGGCGATTCGTCCACGAAAGTGATGTGCATGGTCGAGTCCTCATAGGCAGGGCGCGGATGAAAAATCACCTCGTCCACGCGATCGGATACGGGCGTGACGCTCATGACGACGCCTTCGTTCTGGCGAGTTGCTGCGCCATCGACAAGTGATGGCCGATGACCGGCAGCGCCTTGGTCGCGGCGGCTTTTAGCGCGACATCGTTGCCTTGCTCGCTTTCCTTCCTGAAAAGCTCGACGGCTTTTTGATGCCCGCCGACCGCTACCTCTTGAATATAGGCCTTATCGAACTCGGCGCCCTTGAGATTCTGCAAACTGCCGATCACCGACGAATCCGCGCTCGGCGGCGCGGTGATGCCGTGGCGCTTGGCGATCACGTCGAGATTGCGCGCGAGCCTGGTGTGATCGGCGATCATTCGCTGTGCGAATTCCTTGACCTGCTTGTCGGAGGAACTCTTGAGCGCGAGCTTGCTGGCGGCGATTTCGGTCGCGCCGGCCGTGCCCGCGTCCTGCATGAACTGTTGATCGCCGGTCGAGAGTTTCTGTGCCTGCGCGGCGGTCGCGCTCGCCGCCAACGTTTGCGGCCAGGCGTGCTCAGCGTGCTTCAGCGAGGTTTTGCGCATCGGCTGACTCCGATTCGTTTCGTCTTATGAGCGGGAGAGAGCGGGCCTTACGCGGCGCGCGCCTTGCCGAGCGTTTCGATCAGCGCGCGATTGAAGGCGGGAATGTCGTCCGGCTTACGGCTCGTGATCAGATTGCCGTCGATCTGCACTTCCTGATCGACCCACGTACCGCCGGCATTGCGCACGTCGTCCTGAAGGCTCGGCCAGCTCGTCATCGTGCGGCCCGCGACGATGCCCGCCGAGATCGGCAGCCAGCCGCCGTGACAGATCACCGCGATGGGCTTCTTCGCGCGATCTGCGTCCTTCACGAAGCTCTGCGCCTTCGCATCGAGACGCAGCGCATCGCCGTTGACGACGCCGCCGGGCAGCACGACCGCATCGTAATCGGCGGCGTTCGCGGCATCGAAGGCGACATCGACGTTCACCTTGTCGCCCTTGTCGACGTGCTTGAAGCCCTGAATCTGCCCGGGCTTCTGCGATACGACGTCGACCTTCGCGCCGGCTTCCTTCAGCGCGCGTTGCGGCTCGATCAGTTCGGCCTGTTCGAAGCCGTCCACCGCAAGAATGGCGACCTTGTAGCCGTTGAGAGAAATAGCCATGAACACACTCCTTGTTTGCTGTTTTCTGCGTTCCGCGAACGGCGGAAACTTCGAAGGAAATTCAGCAAAGGGTGTGCCCACGTTGATGAGAGCGCTTGTGCGGTGCGATGCCTCGAGTTGGCGTCAGGCGGCCTCGACGCTGCGCTTGCCGGCCATCCGCAACATGCTGACGACTGCCGCCGCCGCCGAAAACGCCGCCGCGACGCCGATGGCGATAAACGGTCCGCGTTGCGGCGCGAGTCCGAAAATCAGCGCGACGAGCGCCGCGCTCAGCGTTTGTCCGGTCAGCCGCGCGGTGCCGAGCATGCCGCTCGCGCCGCCGCTGCGATGACGCGGCGCGGAACCGATAATCTGCCGATTGTTCGGTGTCTGGAACAGGCCGAAGCCGAGCCCGCACACCGCCATGCGCCACGCGATATCGAACGCAGTGGGATGCGCGCCGACAGTCGCGAGCAGAATTAGCCCGACAGTAAGAATCGCCAGCCCGATGCCGCCCAGAATCCCCGCCGAATAGCGATCCGCCAGCACGCCCGCGAGCGGCGCGACGAACACGATAACGAGCGGCCACGGCGTCATCAGAAAGCCGGTTTCCACCTGACTCATGCCGAAGCCGTTCTGCAGCAGAAACGGCAGCGAAACGAAGGTCAGCATTTGCGCGCAGAACGAGCAAACTGATGTGCCGATCGACAGCGCGAACACGGGAATGCGCAACAGATCGACCGGCAGCAGCGGCGCGCTCTGCTTCGACTGGCGCCGCACGAGGAAATAGCAGACGATCGCCGCAACGAAGAATTCGCCGATCACGAACGGGCGATGCTCGCCGTGCCCGAGCCCGTCGACGGCGACGATCGCCAGGCCGAAGAACACCGCGTTCATCAGCGCGCTCACGTAGTCGTACGGCTGCCGATGGCCCGGATTGCGCGGCAACGCGCGCAGGCCGATGCTCACCGCCGCGATGCCGATCGGCACGTTGATCGCGAACAGCCACGGCCACGGCGCGATGGCGAGCACGCCGGAGGCAACCGTTGGTCCGATCACCGAGGAAATCGCGACCACCGTCGCGTTGATGCTGACGCCGCGCCCGAGTTGCTTGTGCGGATAAATGTGGCGAATCAGCGCCGTGTTGACGCTCATCAATCCCGCCGCGCCGAAGCCCTGAATAACGCGTGCGATCGTCAGTTCGGCGAGCGAGCCCGACAGCGCACACGCGAACGACGACACCGTAAACAGCGCCAGCCCGGCCAGATACACGCGCCAATAGCCGATTCGATCGCCGAGCGAGGCGAGCGGCAACAGCGACATCGTGATGGTCAACTGATACGCGTTGACGACCCAGATCGAGTCGGCGGGCGAGGCGTGGAGGTTGCGCGCGATGGTCGGCAGCGCGACGTTCGCGATGGCGCCGTCGAGCACGGCGAGCGTGACGCCGAGCGCCACGACCGCGATGGCCCAGTAGCGCTGTGGCAGCGGAAGACCTTGGTCGGAATCCATCGATGGCAGATTTTTTATGGCAGGCGGCGCATCGTGTGACGCGCCGCTTTTTGATGCCTTGTCGTGATGCCGCGCTTACTTCAGTTCGTACAGCCCGGTGTAAGTCGCCGAGTCGATCTCGTTCAGATGCGTCATGAAGCGCGCGACGGCGTTGGTCGCGTTGCCGTCGAGCGGCAGGCCTTCGGCCTTGAGCGCATGAATGCGGAAGATGTAGCGATGCGGTTTGTCGCCGCGCGGAGGCGCCGCGCCGCCGAAGCCGACCAGCCCGTAGTCGTTGCGCAATTGCAGTGCGCCTTGCGGCAGGAGACTGCCGTCGGCCTTGCCCGCGTTGCGCGGCAGCGAGCGGCAATCGGCCGGAATATTGACCACGACCCAGTGCCAGAAACCGCTGCCGGTGGGCGCGTCGGGATCGTAGACGGTCAATGCGAAGCTGGCGGTATCGGCGGGCGGGTCTTCCCATTGCAGCGCCGGCGAAAGGTTCTCGCCCGAGCCGCCGAATGCCTGCTGATCGAACTCCTGCGCGCGCGACATGAAACCGTTCGCGGGGAATTCGTCGGACCAGATACGGAAATCAGCCATGAGAGTCATGCCTCCTTTGCAGCGTGATGCGGAGTGGAAACGGCGCGCATGCCAGCGCGGCGGATGCGCGAACCGGTGCAGCAAACATGCCCGGCGCGTGTGACGTCGACGCGGGACGCGCGTGGAAAGAGGATCGGACGAGTGTAGCATCCGCCCCCGAATTCCGTCGGCGGTGGCGGGGCGTTTCGGAAGTTTCGTTCGATGTGCGTCTTCGTTGCGCTTTTTTAGCGAAAAATGAGCGGGAAAAGTCGCCACGCTAGAATATTGAGATGCCGTCGGAATCAGCCGTCAAATCGCTTTTAAGCGCCAGCAGAAAGGACTGCCATGCCAAATGACCCGCGTCGCGCCACCGGGCAATTCACGCCCGCGGGTGTCCCCGAGGACGACGCCGACATGTTCGATCTCGCGCCCGTGTCGCTGTGGCTCGAAGACTTCAGCGCCGTGCGCGAGCAATTCGAGCGCTGGCGCGAGGCGGGCGTGACGGACCTGCGCGCGCATCTGTCGGGCGATGCGTCGCGGATCGTCGAATGCGCGTCGCGGATTCGCGTCGTCAAGGTCAACCGGCGCACGCTGTCGCTGTTCGGCGCGCGCGATCTCGATCATCTCGTGCAGAACCTCGAGCGCGTGTTCCGCGACGACATGCTCACCACGCATATCGACGAACTCGAGCAGTTGTGGTCGGGCAAGCCGCATTTCGTGAGTCAGACGGTCAACTACACGCTCGACGGCAAGCGGCTCGACGTGTTGCTCAAGGCCGTCATTCTGCCGGGACACGAAGAGACCTGGAGCCGCGTGCTGGTCACCATCGAAGACATCACCGAACTCGAAACCGTGCGGCGCAAGGAGGCCGAGGGCGTGCTGTACGCGCGCGGGCTGTTCGAGCATTCGCCGGTGTCCTTGTGGGTCGAGGACTTCAGTTCGGTGAAGGCGCTGCTCGACGATGTGCGCGAGCGCGGCATCGTCGACTTTCGCACCTTCACGAGCGTGCATCCCGAATTCGTCGAGCGATGCATGCAGGAGATTCATGTACTCGACGTGAATCAGCACACGCTGCGCATGTTCGCCGCATCCGACAAGGCGACGCTGCTCGCGCGCCTGCCCGACGTGTTCCGCGACGACATGCGTCAGCATTTTCAGGAACAGTTGATCGAGCTATGGGACGGCAAGCTGTTCCATCAGCGCGAAGTGCTCAACTATTCGCTCGATGGCAGCGAAGTGCACGTCCATCTGCAATTCTCGGTGTTTCCGGGGCACGAGGCGCGCTGGGATCTCGTGCTGATCGGGCTGACGGATATCACCGCGCGCAAGAAGGCCGAAGCGTATCTGGAGTTCCTCGGCAAGCATGACGTGCTGACCAAGCTGAAGAACCGTTCGTTCTATATCGACGAGATCAATCGGCTGGAGCGCAAGGGGCCGTATCCGGTGACGGCGATCGCGGTCGATGTGAACGGCCTCAAGGCGGCCAACGATCAGCTCGGCCACGCTGCCGGCGATGCCCTGTTGCGTCGCGCCGGCGAAGTGCTCGGCAAGGCGGTGGAGAAGCCGTTCCATGCGGCGCGTATCGGCGGCGACGAGTTCATGGTGCTGTTGCCCGGCACCGACGAACGCGGCGGCGAAACGGTGATGGAGAGCATCCGCCAGTTGCTCGAAGTGAACAACCAGTTCTATTCGGGCACGCCGCTATCCTTCGCGATGGGCGCGGCCACGGCGCACGAAAGCGAGCGCCTCGAACCGATGCTGCAACGCGCCGACGCCGCGATGTACGAAGAGAAGCGCGCGCATTACGACAAGGAAGACTGAACGGTTTTATTGCGCCGGCGGTTGCGGTTGCGTCACTTCGTCGATGCCTTGCGATAGCGGCGGGCACGCGTCGTTGATTTCCTTTTTGTATTGCACGGGATTGCTCGTCCTGAGTTTGTCGAAGCGATCGACGGTCGGTTGCGCCTGCGCGAGGCCGAGCTTCCATTCGGCTTCGAAGTCGGGCGCATCGGGGAAATTGACGCGCGCGGTTTCCTTGAAGCGCGCGATCTTCGCGGCATCGAGATGACAGACATCGGCGGCGCCGCGCGCGAGGTTGGCGCTCGTCATCACGCCTTCGGCGGCGAGCAGCGCCTTCTTCGACGGATGACCGGGCGGCATCGGCTGCGGCTGTTGCTGCTGTTGCGGCTGCGTTTGCGGTGCCTGTTGTGCATGGAGTGCTGTCACGGGCAGGGAAATCATCGCGAGCAGGGCGACGACGAGAGCGTTCGAGCGCATCATGGGATATCCGTTTTATTCCATCGTGGGGAATAGAAAATTATAGGGTGATCCCCTTAGAAACGAATGCCCGGTATGGCAATGAAGCGTATAACCCCCATGCTAGAATCGTTTCCCAACGCCGTTCTCGATCCCAACAATGAAAAAAGCAAGCAAGCCCGCCGGCGAGGCGAGCAAGGCCACGAGTGCTGCGCCCGCTTCGAATTCGGTGGAAGGGCGGCGCAAATACGATCCTGAGGAGACCAAGCGGAACATCCTGGACATCGCGACTCAGGAGTTCTCGGCGATGGGTCTCACGGGCGCGCGCGTCGATGCGATCGCGGAGCGCACCAACACCACCAAGCGCATGCTGTACTACTACTTCGGCAGCAAGGAAGGCTTGTACGAAGCCGTGCTGGAGCAGGTCTACGGCGATATTCGCGCGCTCGAGCAGGAGTTGCAACTCGCGGAAATGGACTCCGAGCAAGCCTTGCGCGAGTTCGTCGGTTTCACGTTCGATTACCACGACAAACATCGCGATTTCGTGCGGCTCGTGACCATCGAGAATATTCACGGCGCGAAGTACATCGAACAATCGAAGACCTTCAAGACGCGCAATTCCACCGTTATCAAGACCATCGAGGATCTAATCGCGCGTGGCGTGGCGGCGGGGCGTTTTCGCGAGGACATCGATCCGATCGATCTGCATCTGATGATCAGCTCGATGTGCTTTCACCGCGTCGCGAACCGGCATACGTGGGGCGCGGCGTTCGGACGCGATCCGTCGGGCGTGCGTTCGCGAACGCGGCATCGCGAGATGATCATCGATTCCGTCGTGCGTTTCATGCGGCGCGACGGGTGATCTTCAAGGTCGATCGCAAGATGACAAAACGGCGGCGCTCTTTCGAGGCCGCCGTTTTTTGTTTCCGCCGCTAAGCGATTATTGTTCGAGCAAGCGCTGGAAGTGTTCGAACATGCGTTCCGCGTCCGGTTCGCGGCCGGTAAAGATGCGCAGCGCATCGACCGCCTGACACACCGCCATGCCGCCGCCGCTCACCGTGCGGCAACCGAGCGCCTTCGCCGCCTTGAGCAATTCGGTTTCGAGCGGGAAATAGACGATCTCCGCGACCCACAAATCCTTGTGCAGATACTCCGCCGGCAAGGGCAGGCCGGGCAGCTTCGCCATGCCGGTCGGCGTCGCGTGGATAAGGCCGTTCGCCGCCGCCAGCGTCTCGCGCAGATCGCCGCCGCTCGTCACCGTGCGATCCGGAAAGCGCGCGCCCAGTTCCGCCGCGAGCGCATCGTCCGAGTCGAACAGCGTGAGCGTGCGTGCGCCCATCGTCAGCGCCGCATGGGCGACGGCCGCGCCCGCGCCGCCCGCGCCGAGCTGCACGACGCGATCCATCGGCACGCCCGGCAGGCCGCGCTGAAACGCCCGTGCGAAACCCGACCAGTCCGTGTTGTAGCCGATGCGCTTGCCGTCCTTCAGCACGACCGTATTGACCGCGCCGAGCGCGCGCGCGTCGGGATCGAGATCGTCGAGCAGCGGAATGACGCTCTGCTTGCACGGATACGTGATGTTGAGGCCGTCGAAGCCCATGCGTTCGGCCGCGACCAGCAGATCGGGCAGGGCGGACGGATCGAGATTCAGCGCCTGCAGATCGATGCGCCGGTACACATAGTTCAGCCCGAGCACGCGGCCTTCTTCCTCGTGCATGGCGGGCGTGAGCGAACCCGCGATACCCGAACCGATCAGGCCGATGAGATAGGACGTTTTGCTGTTCATGCGCGATGCTCCCGCAAGAGTTCGACGCGCCGACGAATCGAGGCCGCGCCGCGAAAAATGGAATGTCCGAAGTGTGAGCGCGCCCGCGATCGCTGTCCTTCGGTGTTTCTACATATTTTGTACCATCTAGTTAGTTTTCTATTATCTCGCAGAATGACGTGGAGTGTGCGTGCGCCGGCGATTGTGCCTACACTGAAGCGAGCCACGCGCATCGAACTTCGCATCGAACTTGTATGCCAACAGGAGGCAGCCATGCTGCATTCGATTCCGACCTCCATCGCGACGGTATCCATCAGCGGCACGCTGCCCGAGAAGCTCAAGGCCATCAGGGACGCGGGTTTCGACGGCGTCGAAATCTTCGAGAACGATCTGCTGTACTTCGATGGTACGCCTGCCGACGTGCGCCGAATGTGCGCGGATCTGGGCCTTGCCATCTATCTGTTCCAGCCGTTTCGCGACTTCGACGGCGTGAGTTCCGAGCGGCTCGCGAAAAACGTCGAGCGCGCCAAACGCAAGTTCGAGTTGATGCACGAGCTCGGCACCGACCGCATTCTGGTGTGCAGCAACGTGTCGCCGGACATGATTCGCGACGACGCGCTGATCGTCGATCAACTCGGCACGCTCGCGCGCATCGCGAAGGAAGCGGGCGTGATCGTCGCGTACGAGGCGCTTGCGTGGGGCCGTCACGTCAACTCGTACAAGCACGCGTGGAAACTCGTCGATGCGGTAAATCAGCCGAATCTCGGCCTCGCGCTCGATACGTTCCACACGCTTTCGATTCGCGACAGCGTGGACGAGATCGCGTCGATTCCGGGCGATCGCATCGCCTTCGTGCAGATCGCCGATGCGCCCGTGCTGGCGATGGACGTGCTCGAATGGAGCCGTCACTATCGCTGCTTTCCGGGGCAGGGCGCGTTCGATGTCGCGGGCTTTACCGCGCGTGTGCTCGAAGCCGGTTACAAGGGGCCGCTGCTGTCGCTCGAAATTTTCAACGATGATTTCCGCGCCGCGCCCACCGCGATCACGGCGGCGGACGGGCATTGCTCGTTGCGTTTTCTGGAAGAGCAGACGCGCGCGCTGATGCAAGCAACGGGTAAGGCCGCGCCGCCCGAGTTGTTCGATCCGCTCGCGCCGCCGCAGCATATCGGCTTCCAGTTCCTCGAGTTCGCCGTCGATCAGAACACGCGCGAACAGGTCGCGGCCTGGTTGAGCAAGCTCGGTTTCAGGCTGGCGGGCAAGCATCGTTCGAAGGATGTGACGCTTTACCGGCATGGCGCGGGATCGATCGTGCTGAACGCGGAAGCGTATTCGTTCGCGAGCGAGTTCTTTCAGAAGCACGGTTTGTCGCTGTGCGCGTCGGCGTTTCATGTCGACGATGCGAAGCGCGCGTTCGAGCGCGCCGCCGCCTACGGTTCGAGGCCGTTTTCCGGGCGCGTCGGGCCGAACGAGCGTGTGGTGCCGGCCGTGCAGTCGCCCGACGGCAGTCTCGATTATTTGGTCGATGAAGCGCCGGGCGCGCCGACCTTGTGGGAATCCGATTTCGTGCTGACCGACATCGACGGTCCGGTCGAAGTGGGGCCGCTGGAACGCATCGATCACGTGTGTCTGTCGCTGCCCGCCGATGCGCTCGACACCTGGGTGCTGTTCTTCCGCAGCGCGTTTGGTTTCGAGACCGAAGCAGCCGTGCTCGTGCCCGATCCCTACGGACTCATGCACAGCCGCGCGGTGCGTTCGCGCGACGGCTCGGTGCGGATCGCACTGAACGCGTCGATGGATCGCTATACGGCGGTGTCGGAATCGTTGACGACGTATCGCGGTTCGGGCCTGAATCACGTCGCCTTCAGCACGCCCGATATCTTCGATGCGATTCCGCGTCTCGAAGCGGACGGCGTGCGTTTCCTGCGCATTCCGCGCAACTACTACGACGATCTGGTGGCGCGCTTCGGCCTCGACGACGAGCTCATCGACACGATGCACGAGCACAACATTCTCTACGACCGCGACGAGCGCGGCGGCGAGTTCTTCCATGCGTACACGGAGCAGCTCGATCAGCGCTTCTTCCTCGAAGTGATTGAGCGGCGCGGCGGCTACGACGGCTACGGCGCGGCGAATGCGGCGGTGCGGCTCGCGGCGCACGCGCAACAGCAGCGCGCGCGGCAGAACGCGCGCTGACGCATCACACGAGGCAGGCCGCTTGCGCGACGGGCAGCGTGGTGTCGTCGCGGCCCGCGTGTTCGGCGATGTCGAGATACAGATACAGCCGATGCACGGTCTGAATTTGCGTCGGCGATAGATGCGCCTGCCCGATCACGGTGGCGATGCGTTCGCGCCAGTACGACGTCGGCAGCGCGGGGCCGCCGGAATCGCACGACAGGAAACGTCGCAGCATCCGTTCGAGATGGGTCAGGTCTTGATCCGCCAGCAGCGCCGAAAACGCGCCCTGCGGCTTGGTGTCGGTATAGAGGTCCATATTCGCGATGGCGGCGCGCGCGAACGGGTACTTGATAGGTGTAAACCCTTGACCGGCGATTTCCCTGAGTCGATTCGGCCGATGCCGAGGCCGAGGCCGATTCGAGCCGCGCCGTTTGCTATACTCTGCGCTCGCTCGCCGCCCGACGGCGACAACGGTCCACTCCCCGTAGTTCAATGGATAGAACGAGTGCCTCCTAAGCGCTAGATGCAGGTTCGATTCCTGCCGGGGGGACCAGCGAGCTTGCCTCGCCACCCGCATTCCGCGTCGTCGTCATCATCACGCGCCGCTACGCCGCCAACGGCGATCGCGCCAAACAAGCATAAAGCGCGGCCGGCCCCGGATAAACCGCGATACAACCCGCTTCAAGCAAAGACCGCTCGGGAAACGCGCCCGTCAGCAGTCCGATCGTACGCAACCCGGTTTTCCGCGCCGCTTGCGCATCGTACGGAGAGTCGCCGATGACCATCGCGGTTGCCGGTTCGACGCCTAGCTTCTCGAGCGCCACTTCGAACACATCGGGCGCGGGCTTCGACTGGTCCACATCTTCCGACGACACGGTGACATCCACCAGATCGGCGATGCCCGCGATGTCGAGATAAACCGCGAGTTCATCCTTCTTCGCCGATGAGCCGATTGCGATCTTCACGTCGTTATCGCGAAGCTTCTGGATCAGCTCCGGCACGGCGGAAAACGGCCGGATCATCGAGAGGTAATGCTTCTTGAAATGCTCGCCGCGCCACGCTTCGAGTGCTTTCCCGTGATCCCGAATCTGCGCCTCGGACAAATACGCCGGCAGCAGATTGTCTCCGCCTTTGCCGATTTGACTGCGCGCCTGCTCGATCGTCACGTCATGGCCGAAGTGCGCGAACGCTTCGTGCCACGCCAGGGCATGCAGATCGACGGAATCGATCAGGGTGCCGTCGATATCGAAGATAGCCGCGCTTATCATGAGACGCTCCAGAGGACGAAAAGGAGCATGGCCCAGACCGGGCGCATGTCACGCTTCGGACAGCAATGCGCGTGCCGTTTGCGTGTCCAGATAGTCCAACGCGTCTTGCAACTTCATCGGCTTGCCGAACAGATACCCTTGCGCGGAAACACATCCCAACTCCAGCGCGAGATCGCGCTGCGCCGCCGTCTCGACACCTTCGACCGTGCTCGCCACCGACAACCGGCGGCACATGCTGACGATGGTTCGCACGATATCCTGACACGCCTGATCCGACTCGATGCTCGTGACAAAACTGCGGTCGATCTTGATCTTATCGAGCGGCAGCCGATGCACGTAGCTCAGCGACGAGTGTCCCGAGCCGAAGTCATCGAGCGCGATACGCGCGCCCAGCCGCCGCAAGCGCGCGAGCGATTCACGCGCCTGCTCGAAATCCGGCATCACCGCGGTTTCCGTGACTTCGAACACGATGCGTCGCGCGTCCAGTCCGCTTTGCTCGACGATATGCTCGATCCGCGCGGTCTGCTCCCTGCGCGAGATATCGTGCGTCGATAAATTGAACGAGACGAATAGCTCGTGCGGCCAGCTCCGCAGCGCGGCAAGCGCCTTGTTGAGCAGGTTTTCCGTCAACCGGTTGATGAGGTCCGAACGTTCGGCAACGGGAATGAATTCATCAGGTCCCACTGGGCCGAGTTTGTCGTTCGTCCAGCGGGCGAGCGTTTCGAAACCGATCACGCGCTGCGTCTGCAACTCCACGATCGGCTGAAACGCCAGCGTCAGTTCGTCGTTCAATATCGCCAGCCGCAGTTCCTGTTCGATGATGCTCGAGCGCCGAATCCGCGTCTCGTGATTGACGGAAAAGATCGCGGACGTACCGCGCGCCGTGCGCTTGGCGAAATACATCGCGTAGTCGGCGCGCTCGTATAGTTCCTGCGCGTTGTTGCCCGCATCCGGATAGGTCGCGAAGCCGGCCGACCCGAGCAAGCTGACGGTGACATCGCGAATCTCGATGGTTCCCTTCAGTGTATCGGTGATGCATTGGCCGACCTGATCCAGTTCGTCGCGCGTCAGATCGCGATCCAGCAGCACGCCGAATTCGTCGCCACCGAGACGCGCAATCTGCGTATTCGTGCAGGCCATGCCAACGAGCCGCGTCGCCGCTTCGATCAGCAGGCGATCGCCGACCGTGTGGCCGTAGGCATCGTTCACCTGCTTGAAGCCGTCCAGATCGATCACGCCGACGACGAAGCGCGTGCCGTTGCGCTGTGCGTTTTCCAGCAACACGGCAAGCGACGAAAAGAAGCTGCGTCGATTGGGCAAGCCGGTCAGGCTGTCGAGATTAGCCAGGCGAAAATTTTCATCGCTGAGCGCAAGGGTCGCGATTTGCTGATTCTGAAGCTTCTTGCGCGAATCGATCAGCTTCGTGAAGTCGCGGTAGTTGATGAGCAGGATCACCGTCATGGCAAACGCGACCAGCACGATATTGATGGCGATTGCAACGAATACGGGTTGTCCACTGGACAGGAAGAAAAGCGTCCACGGCGTCACTACGATCACGGTCAACAGGATCGCGGCGGGGCGCAGGTGCATCAGACAAAAGATGCAGCCGATCACCGTGATCGACATGTAGAACGCGACGTGCGCGCGCGCATAGGCGTCGCCGTATTGATAAAGCGCGAGCGCCCAGCCGGTGAACGCCGTGCCGAACAAAACCGTCAGCCACACCGTCCGGCGCAACAGCCACACGACTTTGTCATGCGGCATGTCGTCGAAGCGCTTTTTCCACCACGAAATCGCGCGGATCACGCAGACGACGCAAAGCGTGTCCGGCACCAGCAGGCTCAAGGCGGCGGGCGCGCGATCGAAGAAAGTGAAGCTGACTGCCAGCGTATTGACGACGAGGATGAAGTAAAGCAGCGGGAGTTGGCGGCACAGCGCGGCGAGTTGCGAGCGCGTCAACTCAGAATTGTCGTTGCAAATGCGAAGCAGCGATCGAACCATCTTCGTAGATCGCATGGGGCCTTTCCTCTCAGTAATAGCTTTCTAGGCTCTGTTCACATTTGAAGAAATGTGTTTACATCTCATCTTTTGCGTAAGCGATCAAGATGAGTCGAATGTTGCTGACCGATGAGATATGGGGACGACTGGAGTCCATTGTTCCGGGTAAG
>NZ_LFJJ01000153.1 GCF_001189365.1 Candidatus Burkholderia verschuerenii
ACGTACCGTGAAGACGCTCGCTACTGCTGTGCCAAGTCTAAAGTCCTGTGCCGCGGCCGCTCAAGAAGGTGCTTAGGATCGGCAAGCGGCTTTCTTTGGTTACTTTCTTTGCCGCCGCAAAGAAAGTGACCCCACCGCCGGGGAGGCGGCTACTGAAAAAACGTCGCGATAAGAGAGCCATTTCCCCAAAAAAAGTACCTTATTTCCCCCGCCCCACCGTCCAATCATAATCAACAGTCAACGGCGCATGATCACTAAACTTAATATCCCTAAAGATCGAAGTCTTCTTAGCCGCAGCAGCAATCTCTTTAGTAGCAATCTGATAATCAATCCGCCACCCGACATTCTTCGCATAAGCCTGCCCGCGATTGCTCCACCACGTGTACTGCTCGGCCCGCTGATCAAGCGTGCGAAAAACATCGACATAGCCGACATCGTCGAAGAGCTGAGTCAGCCAGGCCCGCTCCTCCGGCAAACAGCCTGAATTCTTCTGATTGCTCTTCCAATTCTTGATATCGATTTCCTTGTGCACGATATTCACATCGCCGCACACGATCACTTCGCGCTCGCTCGACAACTCGGTCAGATGCGGCATGAACTCGTCCATGAAACGATACTTCGCCTGCTGGCGTTCATCGCCGCTCGAACCCGACGGCACATACACCGACACGACCGACAACTTGCCGAAGCGCGCTTCGACATAACGCCCTTCCGGATCGAACTCCTCGCTGCCGAAGCCGATGATCACATCATCCGGTTCATGACGCGTATAGAGCCCCGCGCCGCTGTAACCTTTCTTCACCGCGTGCTGGAAATAGCCCTGAAAGCCGTGCGGCACGAGAAATTCCGGCGTCAGGTCGTCCTGCGAACATTTGATTTCCTGCACGCACACGACGTCCGATTTCTGTTCGCCGAACCAGTCGAAAAAGCCTTTCTTGGCGGCCGAACGGATGCCGTTCAGGTTGGCGGTAATCACGCGAAACATGTTCTTCCTTTTGTCCTTGGTTATTCGACTTTCAAGCCTTTGAGCGACTCTTTGGCGGGCGAAAATTCGAGCTTCATGCCCTGCATCGTGCGCAGCAGAAGTTCGGCGACCATCACGTTGCGATGCGTCTTCGAGTTGCCGGGAATGATGTACCACGGCGCGTAATCGGTCGAGGTCGCGCCGAGCAGATTCTCGTACGCCTGCTCGTAAGCGCCACATTGCTTGCGCGCTTCGATATCAGAGACATCGAACTTCCAGTGCTTGGTCGGATCGTCGATGCGCGCCTGCAAACGCTCGCGCTGCTCGTCCTTCGAAATATGCAGAAAGCATTTGACGATGGTCGTCCCGCTGTCCGCGAGCAGCGATTCGAACTGACGAATATGCCGATAACGCCGCTCGCATTCGTCGTCGTCGATGCTCTTCAGTACGCGCGGCACGAGCACGTCCTCATAGTGGCTGCGATTGAAGATCGCGAATTCGCCGGCAGCGGACGCTTGCGAATGCACGCGCCACAAAAAGTCGTGCGATGCCTCGCGCTCCGAAGGCGCCTTGAACGGCACGATACGCAAGCCGAGCGGATCGACATCGTGAAACACCGCGCGCACGGTGCCGTCCTTGCCGCTCGTGTCCATGCCTTGCAGAACAAGCAGCACGCGCCGATGCCGCTGCGCATGAAGCTTCTCCTGCAAGTCGTCGAGCTGCGCGCCGATGGCGGCGAGCCGTTCGCGGTCCTCGTCCTTCGAACCGAGCGAAAACGGCTTCGACGACGGATCGATCGCGCTCAGATCGAAGGGCTTGAGCTTCTTGTCCGCATCGAAAAAGGGCACGCGGAAATCGTCGAGTTCGGGTTTTTTCGCCATTGTTCGTTTTGCCTCCGCCAATGAAAACGGGCTGCTGCCGAGCTAAACGGCAACAGCCCGCGAGTCTCGCGTTCGAGAATCAGAGCGTCAGGATAGCTTCTTCTTCAGCAGTTCGTTCACCTGCTGCGGATTCGCCTTGCCCTTGGTCGCCTTCATCGCCTGGCCGATCAGCGCGTTGAACGCCTTCTCCTTGCCCGCGCGGAATTCCTCGACCGACTTCTGGTTCGCGGCGAGCACTTCGTCGATGATCGCTTCCAGCGCGCCGGTGTCCGAAATCTGCTTGAGACCCTTCGCCTCGATGATGCGATCCGCCGCGCCTTCGTCCGTCGCCTTCTCTTCCCACATCGTCTGGAAGATTTCGCGGCCGATCTTGTTGGAGATCGTGCCGTCGGCGATGCGCTGCACGACGAGCGCCAACTGCGCCGCCGACACTGGCGATTCGCCGATCTCAAGCGATTCGCGGTTCAATTGCGCGGAAACATCGCCCATCATCCAGTTTGCGGCGATCTTGGCTTGTGCCGCGCCGGCCTTCTGCACGAGCGCTTCGAAGTACGACGCCATCGCCTTCGACGAGGTGAGCACGCCCGCGTCGTATTCGGTCAGGCCGTAGGTATCGACGAAACGCTTCTGCATGTCGGCGGGCAGCTCGGGCATCTCGCCCTTCACGCGCTCGACCCACGACGAGTCGATGACCAGCGGCATCAAATCGGGATCGGGGAAATAGCGGTAATCGTGCGCGTCTTCCTTGCTGCGCATCGACCGCGTTTCGCGCTTGTCCGGATCGTACAGACGCGTTTCCTGAACCACCGTGCCGCCGTCTTCGATCAGTTCGATCTGGCGACGCACTTCGTATTGAATCGCTTCTTCGAGGAAGCGGAACGAGTTCAGGTTCTTGATTTCCGCGCGCGTGCCGAATTCCTTCTGTCCGACCGGACGCACCGACACGTTCGCATCGCAACGGAACGAGCCTTCCTGCATGTTGCCGTCGCAGATGCCGAGCCACACGACGAGACCGTGCAGCGCCTTCGCATACGCGACCGCTTCGGCCGCGCTGCGCATTTCCGGCTCGGTGACGATTTCCAGCAGCGGCGTGCCCGCGCGATTCAGGTCGATGCCCGTCATGCCCGCGAAGTCTTCGTGCAGCGACTTGCCCGCGTCTTCCTCAAGGTGCGCGCGCGTCAGATTGACGGTCTTCGAATACGCTTCCTTGCCGGCCTTTTCGTTGGCCGGAACCTGAATCGTGATCTGACCGCCCTGCACGACCGGAATCTCGTACTGGCTGATCTGATAGCCCTTCGGCAGATCGGGATAAAAGTAGTTCTTCCGCGCGAAAACACTGCGCGGCGCGATGGTCGAGCCGATCGACAGACCGAAGCGGATCGCGCACTCGACAGCGCCACGGTTCATCACGGGCAACACGCCCGGCAACGCCAGATCGACGGGCGATGCCTGCGTGTTCGGCGCCGCGCCGAATTGCGTGGCGGTGCCCGAAAAAATCTTGGATTCGGTGGAAAGCTGCGCGTGCGTTTCCAGACCGATGACGACTTCCCACTGCATGATCAGACTCCCGATGCCAATGCCAATGCCAATGCCGGTGCCTTGCGATGCCAATCGGTCGCGCGCTGATACGCGTCGGCGACCTGGAGCATCCGGGCTTCGTTGAAATAGTTGCCGACGATCTGCAGACCGACCGGACGATTCGCATTCGCGCCGAAGCCGCACGGCACGCTCATGCCCGGCAGACCCGCGAGACTCACGGACAGCGTGTAGATATCGGCGAGATACATCTGCACGGGATCGTCGGCCTTCTCGCCGAGATTCCACGCAACGGACGGCGCGACCGGTCCCATGATGACGTCGCACTGCTTGAACGCTTCCTGAAAATCGCGCGCGATAATGCGGCGAATCTTCTGCGCCTGCAGATAGTAGGCATCGTAATAGCCGTGCGACAGCACATAGGTGCCGACGAGAATCCGCCGCTTCACTTCGGGCCCGAAGCCTTCCGCGCGCGACTTCTTGTACATGTCGAGCAAGTCTTTGTACTGCGCCGCGCGATGCCCGTAGCGCACGCCATCGAAACGCGACAGATTCGACGAAGCCTCCGCCGGCGCGATGATGTAATACACCGGAATCGACAACTCGGTCTTCGGCAGCGACACGTCGACGAGCGTCGCGCCCAGCGCTTCGTACTGCTTCAACGCGGCATCGATGGCGGCGCGCACGTCGTCGGCGAGACCCGCGCCGAAGTACTCCTTCGGCATGCCGATCCGCAAGCCCTTGAGCGGCTTCGAGGCATCGTCGGAACTGTTCCACGACTGGCCGATGTAACGCGTGTAGTCTTCGTTCTCGCGTTGCAGGCTGGTCGAATCGCGCTCGTCGAAGCCGCTCATGGCGTTCAGCAGCAGCGCGCAATCTTGCGCGTTCTGCGCCATCGGGCCGCCCTGATCCAGCGACGACGCGAACGCGATCATTCCGTATCGCGACACGCGGCCATACGTCGGCTTGATGCCGGTGATGCCCGTGAACGACGCAGGCTGGCGAATCGAGCCGCCGGTGTCCGTGCCGGTCGCGGCGGGCGCGAGGCGCGCGGCCACCGCCACCGCCGAACCGCCCGACGAACCGCCCGGCACCGACTTCACGTCCCACGGATTTTTCACCGCGCCGAAGTAGGAATTTTCATTCGACGAGCCCATCGCGAACTCGTCCATATTGGTCTTGCCGAGCGTGACCATGCCCGCTTGCGCGAGACGATGCACGACGGTCGCATCGAACGGGCTCGCGTAGTTTTCGAGCATGTGCGAACCCGCCGTCGACGCCCAGCCGCGCGTGACGAACACGTCCTTGTGCGCGATGGGCAGGCCGGTCAGCGCGCCCGAGTTGCCTTGCGCGATCAGCGCGTCGGCGGCTTTCGCCTGGTCGAGCGTGAGCGCTTCGTCCACGCCGATGAACACGTTCAGGTCCTTCGCGGCCCCGAAGCGTTGCAGATACGACTGCGCCAGTTCGACCGCGGAGATGTCCTTCGAGTCGAGCGCGGCGCGCAGTTCGGTCAAGCTTTTCTGATGCATTGCAGTTCCCAGATGAGCGCGGCGTTTCACATCGCGCGCATTACATTGATTCGACGCAGACGCGTGATCACTCGATCACTTTGGGCACGAGATACAGACCATCCTGCACGGCAGGCGCCGACTTTTGGAACTCTTCGCGCTCGACGCGCTCTGAGACTGCGTCGTCGCGCAGGCGCAGCGCCACTTCCTCGATCTGTTCGATGGGGTGCGCGAGCGGCTCGATGCCGGTGGTGTCGACGGCCTGCATCTGCTCGACGAGACCGAAGAAGTCATTCAGGCGCGCGAGCGTCGGTTCCGCTTCGTTGTCGGGCAGTTCGAGCCGCGCGAGATGCGCGATGCGTTTAACGTCGGTCAGGGTCAAAGACATGGTTTCACCGGAGAAAACGTGGACGTTTCCGAATCGAAAACAGTGCGGCTGTGACAGCCATTTACGATCTTGGGAGGACGCCTTCAAAACGGGCCTGGAAATGGCAAAAACTGCCATCCTTTTCCTATAGATACCCACAAATTATAAGGTATCATTACACGTTCGACTCACATCTGGATCGACCTGTCGGCGGCTTTCTCCTTGAATCATTCAATTGCGAGAAACGTCTGCGTCGGACGCTCCATTCTGCGGTAGATTTCTTCCCGGATTTGCACTTCACGGCGAGCTTTCGCCGTCCCGGCAAACCGTTATTTTTTCCGCTGCCGTCCCGGGCGCCTTGAAGCGACGAACGGCTACCCAGCGAGACAGGATTTTTGAATGTTCGGTTTTTTGCGCAGCTATTTCTCCAACGACCTGGCAATTGACCTCGGCACCGCCAACACGCTGATCTACATGCGCGGCAAGGGCATCGTGCTCGACGAGCCGTCAGTCGTTTCCATCCGTCAAGAAGGCGGTCCCAACGGCAAGAAAACCATTCAGGCCGTCGGTAAGGAAGCAAAGCAGATGCTCGGCAAGGTGCCGGGCAACATCGAGGCCATCCGGCCCATGAAGGACGGCGTGATCGCCGACTTCACCGTCACCGAGCAGATGATCAAGCAGTTCATCAAGACCGCTCACGAATCGCGCATGTTCTCGCCGTCGCCGCGCATCATCATCTGCGTGCCGTGCGGTTCCACGCAGGTCGAGCGTCGCGCCATCAAGGAAGCGGCGCACGGTGCGGGCGCATCGCAGGTCTATCTGATCGAAGAACCTATGGCCGCCGCAATCGGCGCGGGCCTGCCGGTGTCGGAAGCAACCGGTTCGATGGTCGTCGATATCGGCGGCGGCACGACGGAAGTCGGCGTCATCTCGCTCGGCGGTATCGTGTACAAGGGCTCGGTGCGCGTGGGCGGCGACAAGTTCGACGAAGCCATCGTCAACTACATCCGCCGCAACTACGGCATGCTGATCGGCGAGCAGACCGCCGAAGCCATCAAGAAGGAAATCGGTTCGGCTTTCCCCGGCTCCGAAGTCAAGGAGATGGAAGTCAAGGGCCGCAATCTCTCGGAAGGCATTCCGCGCAGCTTCACCATTTCGAGCAACGAAATCCTCGAAGCGCTGACGGACCCGCTGAACCAGATCGTCTCGTCCGTGAAGATCGCACTCGAGCAGACGCCGCCGGAACTGGGCGCGGATATCGCCGAGCGCGGCATGATGCTGACGGGCGGCGGCGCGCTGCTGCGCGACCTCGACCGCCTGCTCGCGGAAGAAACCGGTCTGCCCGTGTTGGTCGCTGAAGATCCCCTGACCTGCGTGGTGCGCGGCTCGGGCATGGCACTCGAGCGCATGGACAAGCTCGGCAGCATCTTCTCCTACGAGTAATATCGCTGGCTTCCGGCGTCGTCGATTGACGCAACACCGACGCAACCCGGAAGCACAATCCAACAGCACCCGCGTAACGCGACGCGCGCACGGCCTGGCACCCGTCCGGGCCTTTGTCGGAAACAGCGTAGGGCAGGCTCCGCCACGAGCGACATAGCCTGCGAGCATCGATCCATCCGAATACGCCCTCGGCGCCGACCATGGAATACAGTCCGCCGCCACTTTTCAAGCAAGGCCCATCCGCGCTCGCGCGCCTGATTTTCTTTGTGTTGCTCGCGATCGGACTGCTGGTTTCCGACGCGCGCTACAACACGCTGGAAATCGTGCGGGGCATTCTCGGTGCCGGGCTCTATCCGCTGCAGCGCGCCGCGCTCGTGCCGCGCGATATTTTCATGGGCGCGGCCGATCTCGCCGTGACCAGCGCCACGCTGCGCAGCGAGAACGGCAAACTCGCGCAAAAAAATCTTGAGCTGTCCGTCAAGGCAAACGATGCAACCCAGCTTGCCGTCGAAAACGCGCATCTGCGTGCGTTGCTGAATCTGCAATCGCGCGCGAGCACGGACGAGACGCCCGCCGAAATCCAGTACGACACGCGCGACCCGTTCACGCAGAAAGTCGTGATCGGCAAGGGCACGCAACAAGGCATTCAGGACGGCGCGCCAGTCGTCACGGAAGACGGTGTCATCGGACAGGTGACGCGCGTGTTCCCGCTGCAATCGGAAGTCACGCTGCTGACGGACAAGGATCAGGCCGTGCCGGTGGAAATCGCGCGCACGGGGCTGCGCAGCGTCATCTACGGCACGCCGAAGGGCGATACGCTCGATCTGCGTTTCGTGCCGATCAGCGCCGACGTGCAAGCCGGCGACGAACTCGTGACGAGCGGCCTCGACGGCGTGTATCCGCCGGGTCTGCCGGTCGCGAAGGTGCTGCGCGTCGACAAGCAGGCCGATACGGCATTCGCGCGCGTGGTGTGTCTGCCCATCGCCGCCGTGCGCGGCGCGCGGCAATTGCTCGTGCTGCACTACAACGTGAACGTTCCGCCCAATCCGATCGAAGTCGAAGCGGCCGCGGCCGTCAAGGAAGCGAAGGAAAACAAGGGCAAGAAGAAGGCCGCGCCGAAGGCTGCGGCGGCGTCGGGTGCGAGCGGCGCATCGGCGGCCGTGGCCGCGTCGGCGGCGAGCGCGCCCGTCGCGGGCAGCGCGGCGGCGGCGGCCAAACCGGCAGAGAAGCCGGCCGCGCCCAAACCCGCATCGGCGGCGGCCAAGCATCCGAGGAAAGCCCATATGCCCAAGCCCGTCTCCTCGGGAGCCGCGCGATGAACCGCCCGCAATACATCCTTCAGCCGGTCAATCCGTACTTCATCACCTTCAGCCTGGCGGCAGCCTTTCTGCTGAATCTGATGCCGTGGGGCCGCACGCTGTTCATTCCGGATTTCGTCGCGGTCGTGCTGCTGTTCTGGAACGTGCATCAGCCGCGCAAGGTCGGCATGGGCATCGCGTTTCTGCTCGGGCTGCTGATGGACGTGCACAATGCCAATCTGCTCGGCGAACACGCGCTGGCTTACACGCTGCTTTCCTACGGCGCGATCACCATTCATCACCGCGTGCTGTGGATGTCGCTCGGCGTGCAGATTTTCGCCGTCATGCCGCTGCTGGTCGGCGCGCAGCTCGTGCCGTTCGTGATCCGGCAGATGACGGGCGCGGCCTTCCCCGGCTGGAGCTATCTGGCCAACGGTTTCGTCGAAGCAGCGCTGTGGCCGATCGCGAGCTTTTTGCTGCTGATGCCGCAACGGCGCGCAGCCGACCCCGACGACACGCGCCCGATCTGAGCGCCGTTGCCGCGCGCGCACGTTCATTTGTCCGCGCGCGGACTACACTTGAATCGCTAAACATCGCGAGTTCGATTGCGAAAGCTGCATGACCGAAATCAAGAACACCGAGCAACAATTGTCCCGTTTCCGCCTGCGCGTCGCGGCGGCGGGACTGTTCGTGTTCGTCTGCTTCGGGCTGATCGGCCTGCGCTTTCTTTATCTGCAGGTCTGGCATTTCAGCAAATACTCGCTGCAGGCGAACGAAAACCGCATCTCCGTCGCGCCGATCGTGCCGAATCGCGGCATCATCACCGATCGCAACGGCATCGTGCTGGCGAAGAATTACTCCACGTACACGCTGGAAATCACGCCGTCCAAGATCAACGGCACGCTCGACGAAGTCATCGACCAGCTCGCGGATGTCGTGCCGATCGACACGCGCGACCGTCGCCGCTTCAAGAAGCTGCTCGAAGACTCCAAGAATTTCGAAAGCCTGCCGATCCGCACGCGCCTGACCGACGACGAAGTCGCCAAGTTCACCGCGCAGCGCTTTCGCTTTCCGGGCGTCGAAGTGCGCGCGCGGCTGTTCCGCCAATATCCGCTCGGCACGACGGCCGCGCATGTGATCGGCTATATCGGCCGCATTTCGCAGCGCGATCAGGAACGTATCGACGACGCGAGCGACGCCAACGACCAGAACTCGGATCACTATGATCCGCGCCTCGACGCCAACAACTACAAGGGCACGGATTACGTCGGCAAGATCGGCGTCGAGCAGAGTTACGAAACCGAGCTGCACGGCCTGACCGGTTTCGAGGAAGTCGAAGTCACGGCGGGCGGGCGTCCGGTGCGCACGATGTCGCGCACGCAGGCGACGCCGGGCAACAACCTTCAGCTATCGCTCGATATCGGTTTGCAGCAGGTCGCGGAGCAGGCGTTCTCGGGCAAGCGTGGCGCGCTGGTCGCGATCGAACCATCGACCGGCGACGTGCTCGCGTTCGTGTCCGCGCCGAGTTTCGATCCGAATTCCTTCGTCGACGGCATCGATCAGCAGACGTGGGACGCGCTCAACAACTCGCCGGATCATCCGCTGCTGAATCGTCCGTTGCACGGCACCTATCCGCCCGGTTCGACATACAAGCCGTTCATGGCGCTGGCCGCGCTCACGCTGCACAAGCGCACGCCGGGCTGGGGCTTTCAGGATCCCGGTTTCTATACGTTCGGCGGCCACACGTTCCGCAACGATGTGCGTTCGGGTCAGGGCTGGGTGGACATGAATCGCGCGATCGTCGTGTCGAACGACACGTATTTCTACATGCTCGCGCACGATCTCGGCGTGAACGCGATGGCGAACTTCATGAAGCCGTGGGGCTTCGGGCAGATCACCGGCATCGATATCGCGGGCGAGGCGCGCGGCATCCTGCCGTCGACGGAATGGAAGCGCAAGGCGTATCGGAAGCCGGAGCAGCAGCGCTGGTACGAAGGCGAGACGATCAGTCTGGGCATCGGTCAGGGCTATAACTCGTTCACCATCCTGCAACTCGCGCACGCCACGGCCACGCTCGCCAACAACGGCGTCGTGATGAAACCTCACCTCGTGCGCGATATCGAGAATCCGATCAGCAAGGACACGCGCGCCGTCGTGCGCGATCCGAGCGACAAGATCAACGTGCGTCAGCAGGACATCGACTTCGTGAAGCGCGCGATGGAAGGCGTGATCACCAACGGGACAGCGGCCAAACTGTTCGCGGGCGCTCAGTATCAGGCGGCGGGCAAGACCGGTACGGCGCAGGTTTATTCGCTGCAGGGCTCGAACTATCGCGGTCATGGCGGCACGGCCGAGCATCTGCGCGACCACGCGCTGTTTATCGCGTTCGCGCCGGTCGAGAAGCCGACCATCGAGATTGCGCTGATCGTCGAAAACGGCGGCTGGGGCGCGGAATCGGCCGGTCCGATCGCGCGCAAGGTGCTGGACTATTACCTCGTCGATCGCATGAAGCCGGGCGCGGAAGCCGCCGCGGTCGCCGCCGCCGCATCCGCGACGGAAGACTCCGGCCTGCCGATGATCGGCGGCACGCAACCGCCCGCGGCCGTCGCGCTGCCGGCGTCGGTGGCGGGGAAATCGCCGTCGTTCTCGCCGGAAGCGGCGTCGGATCCGTCGGTTGCGACGGCGGCATCCGCGACCGTGAATCCCGCGTCGGTGCCAAAAGCGCCGAAGCCGCCGAAGCCTGCGTCGTCGCCGAGCGCCGCGTTGCCGGCATCGTCGCCGGACAAGACGCCCGCGCCGAAGAAGCGCCCGAGGGATCCGTCGCCCACGATGGTGCGCGGCAACGAAGGCGAAGTCCGCACTTACGCGCCGTCCGGCGGCATCGACGAATAAAGGAAAGCGTCATGCAACTGCACATGCAAATCGACAAACGCGAACTGATCGACCGCGCCAAGCGGATGTTCGCGGGCTTCGACAAGCCGCTCGCGCTGATCGTGTTTCTGCTGCTGTGCGTCGGCATCGTGACGCTGTATAGCGCGAGTCTCGACGTGCCCGGCCGCGTGGAAGACCAATTGCGCAACATCATGCTGACGTTCGGGCTGATGTGGGTGCTCGCCAATATCCCGCCGCAAACGCTGATGCGCTTCGCCGTGCCGATGTACACCGTGAGCGTGGCGCTGCTGGTCGCGGTCGCGGCGTTCGGGCTGACGCGCAAGGGCGCCAAGCGCTGGCTCAATGTGGGCGTCGTGATTCAGCCGTCGGAGATCATGAAAATCGCCATGCCGCTGATGCTCGCGTGGTACTACCAGAAGCGCGAAAGCAATATCCGCTGGTGGGATTACATCGTCGGCTTTCTGATTCTGCTGCTGCCGGTCGGATTGATCGCGAAGCAGCCGGACCTTGGAACCGCCATTCTCGTGCTCGCGGCGGGCATGTTCGTCATTTATTTCGCGGGCCTGAGTTTCAAGCTGATTGTGCCGGTGCTGCTGGCGGGCGTGATCGCGGTGGCGGGCATCGCCGTGTTTCAGGACAAGATTTGCCAGCCCGAAGTGGTCTGGCCGATGATGCACGACTACCAGAAGCATCGGATCTGCACGCTGCTCGACCCGACTTCCGATCCGCTCGGCAAAGGCTTCCACACGATTCAGGCGGTCATCGCGATCGGCTCGGGCGGCACGCTCGGCAAAGGCTGGCTGAAGGGCACGCAGGCGCATCTGGAGTTTATCCCCGAGAAGCACACGGACTTTATCTTCGCGGTGTTCTCGGAGGAGTTTGGCCTCGCGGGCGGGCTCGTGCTGCTCTTTCTCTACATGGCGCTGATCGCGCGCGGGCTGTATATCGCGGCGAACGGCGCCACGCTGTTCGGGCGATTATTGGCCGGCTCGCTCACGCTGGCGTTCTTTACGTATGCGTTCGTGAACATCGGCATGGTGAGCGGGATTCTGCCCGTAGTCGGCGTGCCCTTGCCGTTCATGAGTTACGGCGGCACGGCGCTGACAACACTCGGCGTCGCTGTCGGGCTGATCATGAGCGTCGCGCGGCAAAAACGGCTGATGCAGAGTTAGGCGTTCGTCGCGCGTAGAACGAAAAACCGCAGCCCCCATTGCGGTTTTTTGTTATGCCTTCGGTGGACTCTTTCAGACCGGCTCATGAGCAAGGGCTAGACGCTGGTATGAAATCGACCAGAACCTGATAACGTTCCGATTTCGGCGTGTCCGGGGCAAAGCGGAGCGCTTGATAGTCAACCGCAAAACGGCTGTCCGAAATGCCGAGAGACCGAAGATATGTCATTACCGATTCGACGCGCTTTTGAGTGGTACTTTTTTTTATTTTTTTTATCCTTCTGTCCCTCGTCCGTGATGCCATACACAACCACGGTTCCCGTGCGGGCGACACTGTTGTTCGCGTCGATAACGGTCTTAGCAAGATCCACTCGATCGCGATTCGATATTGATGTCGCGCCCGCATCAAATGAGATTGAATGTTGGATTGAGAAACTGCACGCATTAACTTGTGATTCCGGGCCTAAAGTCGCTGCTAGGATCGCAAACATACCAAGCAATATTGTCTGCATTTTGAACAGCCATCTTGGGATCGATTTTCGCAAGCAGTTGCGTTTGATGAGGTCCATAGTAAATATTATTGTAGTCGATGGATGAAAAGGTGTCAGTGAAGTGAGTGCATTCGTGAACGAGCGTAAGTTCCCACGAATCTTTGCCCGGTCGCGTGACAAACGGCAACGCGCAAAACGCGTCATGGATCGCGATAGTATGTGTGGCCGTATCGGGTGCACAGACGTGTGCCACAGTTCCATTCTGCAAATTGGGATTCGGTAAGCATCCCGTTGCCTTGTCCTTGTCGGAGCCGGGTCGAACGAAGTTACCGAATTCAAGATTCTGGAGTACGCTGCAAAGCGCGCCCAAGCCGTTTTGAAGTGTCTGCTTTAGCCCGTCGTCGGTTGACCCGAAATACACTTGCATACGTGCTTTCTCGCTACCCCAAAGCGTCGAGAGTGCGACGATTCGAAACTTCACGAGCTTGATTGCACTGTCCCGCGCTTCCATGATGTGTTTGCGGAATTCCGCGTTGGTCATGTTCGCGCATATCGGTATCGTGTTGATCGGCACTTGGATACATGAGTCGGGAGTGTCATTCGTCATTCCCGTTGCTACCGTGCACCATTCATGCGAGTCTGGTTCCGTCATTCCTGCCTTCCTTATACGTCAACTCTGAAGCGCTCGGCGCGCTCTGTCTCGATGCGTTTTGTTTTGCCTGACTGATCTGTGACGCCTTCGATTACACAACCCGAGTCCGTGACGATGCGATATCGTTGCCGGGATAATGGCTCGCCTGTTGACGGGTCGAGCAAGGTGAATCCTTCGTCATAGCGTGGCCGGGAGACTGCGAATGATGCGGGCGACTCACAAGGATCAGGGCGATAAGCACTCGTTCCGCTTGCGCCTGACACTGGTTCTATCCAAATATCTGAACCATTTGCGATTACTCGATTTTTTCCGCAAGGACATGGAACGCGATCACCATCCAGTACCATGTTTCGTCCGGCATGGGTCCATCCATCGTATGACGCGATTACGGGAAATGTGCCTTCGCACTCCCCACACGTAGCAAGGCTTCCTCCGAACGCAATTTCCTTCCCATTATTAGAAATGAAATCTGTGCCATCCCATGCAAGCACTCTACCGCCTGTAGTGGTGTGGTCTCCATCACGCACGGCTTCTTTAGGCATCACTCGTCCTCGTTACGCTATCGACAAGAACGTCTTTTATATGCCGTATCTAAGCCCTTTATTCTGCTTTTCTTAGAAACATTTTGTGATGGTGATTACAAACACGTTATTTATTACGCTGTCGGCTTACCGGCAATCACATGGATAATTAGTCGGCCCTGAACAATCCTCAAAGCCTTACGCGATAAGGCGTTACAAGTTGTGTGCGTCAAGTTGTGCAGAAATCGGATGCCGGTGGTTTCAGTTGATCCTTCTGTGCGACGTGCGGCGCGAAGGGCGTAGCCCGCAGCGCCGAACGCCGCGCGGCCGCTATGCAGCAGC
>NZ_LFJJ01000154.1 GCF_001189365.1 Candidatus Burkholderia verschuerenii
TCAGCTCAACGTCATGCCTCAACCTCTACTCGTGCGCTGCAGACCTGGCTGAGATGTGCGTTTACGTCTGCACCAGACTGCGTCGTCGGGTCCATTCCGGCAAATTCAATTTTGCAGGCCCGACTATAGAGTTCGGTGGCCTCGTTCCCGATGTGTCGATGGGGTTGAAGCGACCAAAGCGCTGCACCGAGCACCGCGATGCCCAGGCCACCGGAAAGCAGTGCCAGCGTGCGGCGGTTGAGCCGCATCACCTGTCGCGGCTGCGCGCGCAGCGCGACCGCTTCCGGCGCGATCTTGGGCGGTCCCGCCTCCGGCGGTGGCTGATCGTTTTCCGGGTTCATGATCCGCTCCCCCGTGTTCCACTCGCGACTACACCATCGGTGCGCTCGATCCGGACGACCTCACCCTGCTTCTCGCCCTTACCGCCGCCCAGGCGCAGTTCGGCCGCGCCGAACAGCCGGTCGACGATGTAATACGGGCTGCGGAACCGGTAGTTGACCAGTTGTCCATCGCCTTGCGGGCCGATGACGAAGAGGGGTGGCAGCTCGCCTTGCGCGATGCCGGGCGGGAATTCGATATAGACCTTCTGCCCGTCGTCGAAGGCGCGCAGCGGCTTCCAGGACGGATGGCCGCCCGATCGCATAGCGAAAGCGCAACGTCTCCAGCGACAGGCCCGTGGCCACCGGTGCGGCGGCCTGGGCCGCCTGATCCTGCCGCTCCAGCGCCAGCATCTCGTCCTTCGGATAATGCCACGAGACCGACACCATCCACGCCGTCTCGGTCGAAGTCAGCTCGATCAGGTAAGTGCGTCGGCTGGGGTGATGACCAGATTGGTGTTCAGGCCCGAGCGGATCGGTTTAAGTCTCCTTGACGTCATTCGTCGGAGGGGTTGAGGCGAGGACCCTGGCCGGCGCCCCCGCCATTGCCGCCGCGCAGCGTGTTCGCGGCGGTGCTCGCCGCGTGCGTGATCTGCTGGCGGCGGTGCAGGCGTTTGGCCCAGGCGGGCTGTTTCGCGGTATCGCGATCGGCTGGCTCGTCGCCGCTGGCCGCGCCGGACGTCGTTCCGTGCCCCGATGCGCTGCCCGATCCGCCGCCTGATCCGCTACCGGAGCCGCTTTCGCCCCGGAAGGCCTCGGCCACCCGTGCGCCGGCTGCTCGCGCACGAGACGCGACTGTCTGCCCGGCCGCCTGGGCGCCCGTACGGGCGACGTTCCCGACGCCCGCCGCGACGCCGCGCACGCCACCGCCTGCGGCGGATGCCCCGCTCTGAAAGGCCGCACCCGCGCTGCTTGCCGTCGATGCCGCCATGCGCGCGCCGCGCCCCAGCGCGCCGGCGGCGGCGGGCGCCATCCGGGCGCCGGCCATGACGGCGGCGCCCGCGCCCGTGGCCGCCGCACCCAGGGCGACCGCCGTACCGGTCGCGCCCAGCGCCGCCCCGGCCATCGCGCCCGCGCCGAGCTGGGGCGCACCGGACACGAGTCCCGTGGCGATGCCCGGCCCGAAGATGCCCAGCGCCAGCAGCGACAGCGCCGCCAGCATGATGACCAGTGCGTGGTCAATCGAGCTGTCGATGGGCGTGGTCTTGAACTCGCCGAACAGTCCCGTACCGATGCCGACGATAACGGCCAGCACGAAGAAGCACAAGATGACGACGAACCAGGCGAGGAAGAGCACCACGATCGGCGTCAGATGCACGAACACTTCCGGGAAGCCCGCCAACTGACTGATCTGGTCGAGGATGGGCGCGGCGGCATCGATGCCGGTCTTGGCCAGACGCCCTGGTTGCAGGAACTTGTCCATCGCGACACTCGACGCCGACGCCTTCAATCCCAGTCCGGCGAAGGAGCGAAAGACGATGCCGGCGAGCGTGTTGAAATGGCCGATCAGGAAGGCGAAGGCGCCGACATACAGCACCTTCCGGATAAGCTTGGCCATGACGTCCTCGCCCTGACCGGTCGCATGGGCGAGCGCCCACCAGAGCCCGGCAAGCGTCATGTCGATCGCCACCAGCGTCGCCGACAGCCACGCCACTTCGCCATGCACGAGACCGAAGCCGGAATCGATGTAGCGCGAGAAGGTGTCGAGGAAATGGTCGATGACCGTCACGTCATCCATGGTCATCGCCTCAATCGCCGTAGAAATGCACGGGCTGCGGCGTGTAGGGCGTGCCGTGGCCGAGGAAGCGGCGCGTGACCTCACGCCCGCGTTCGGTGGCGGCTGCCTACCGTGCCAGTTCGAGCGCGGCGGCGCGGTCCTGGGTCAATTGCAACTGCTGAGACTGGATCGACTGCTTGGCCTGGAGTGCCAGCAACTGGTTCGTCGCCTGCATGGCTTGCAGCGCGCCGGTGGCCGACTGGCTGCGCGAGACCAGATCGGCGAGCACGCCCTCGTCCGAATTCAGGTTTTGCGCGACCTGCGATTGCATTTGCATCGCCGTTTGCAGACCGGTCAGCATGTGCTGCCAGCGCGCACGGGCGTCCTGCACCATCTGGTCGCCACTGACCGCTGCGGTGTATTGCTGCGGATAGAGACGCGCGAAGTCGGCGTCGGTCTGCTGGACGTCGAAGGCCATGCCCTGCGCCCGGGTGATGAGTTGACGGGTCGTGGCGAGGTTGGCGCGCAGGCGATCCGTCACGTTGGACGGCAGGCTCGTCAGGTTGCGCGATTGATTGACCAGCGACTGCGCTTCGTTCTGAAGTTGCCGAACCTGGTTCTCGATCTGCTGAAGTGCGCGTACCGCACCCAGCGTGTTCTGCACATAATTGGCGGCATCGAAGACGGGGATGGGGTCGGCCGGCGTCACCATCATCAGCGCACCGGCGAGCACGGTCGCGACGCTCACCGCACGCGCGGCGGACAGGAAACGGGTCGTCATGGCAAAACCTCCTCGGAAGAATCGGAAACACGGGCACGAGGTGATGCAGAACCCGGTAGGCTCTGCGGCGAAGACACCGCCGGACCGGTATGGCCGGGATAGGCCGGCAGCAGATCGGCAGCCCAGTCGAGGCCGCGATGCCGCAGCCACGCGGACGGGAAACCGGACGCGCCGGCGGCGTCGAACACGCGCTCGATGTCACGCTGATCGGGCGGCGTCGAGGCGCCGGCGAAGGCCAGCGCGACTGGACCCAGATCGAGATCGAACAGCCGGTTGCCGACGCGGGACTGGTAGTAATAGTCGTGCTTGGGTTGCGCGGTGGCGACGATCTCGATCTGGCGTCGGTTCAGACCGAAGCTCTCGTAGATGGTCCGGATCTGCGGTTCCGTCGCCTGCGGGTTGGGCAGGAAGATACGGCTCGCGCAGCTCTCGACGATCGCGGGGGCAATGCTGGACTGCTGCACGTCGGCAAGTGACTGGGTGGCGAAGATGACCGAGACATTCTTCTTGCGCAGCGTCTTGAGCCATTGGCGAATGCGTGCCGCGAACACCGGGTCGTCGAGGAACAGCCAGGCCTCGTCGAGAATGAGCAGCGTGGGCGTACCGTCGAACCGCTGCTCGAAACGGGCGAAGAGGTAGCCGAGGACGGCGAGCACCGCCGCGCGGCTCGTCATCAGCTCTTCCATCTCGAAGCACTGCACGTCGGCCGATCCGAGCCGGTCATGATCGGCATCGAGCAGGCGACCGTGCGCGCCGCCCAGCACATAGGGTGCGAGCGCCTGGCGCAGGGTGTTGGACTGCAACAGCACCGAGAAGCCGGTCAGCGTGCGCTGTTCGACTGGAGCACCGGCCAGGCTGGCGAGCGCCGACCAGATAGCAGCCTTCTCGTCCGGACCGACGGCCACGCCTTCATGGCGCAGGCGCGCTTCGATCCACTCGGCTGCCCACGTCCGGTTCGCGTCGCGATCGATGCGGGCGAGCGGCTGGAAGGCGATGGACCCCTCGGAGCCCAGATCATAATGTTCGCCACCCAGGCCCAGGACGGTCGCGCGCATCGAGCGTCCCATGTCGAAGGCGAGGATGCGCGCGACCGGGTAGCGCCGGAACTGCATCGCGAGGATCGCAAGCAGCACGGATTTACCTATGCCGGTCGGCCCCGCCAACAGGAGGTGGCCGACATTGCCCACATGGGTGACCAGCCGGAACGGCGTGGCGCCCTTGGTGCGGGTGACGATCAGCGGTGGGCCGTCCAGATGGTCGTTGCGCTCGGGCCCGGCCCACACGGCCGATACCGGCATCAGATGCGCGAGATTGAGCGTCGAGACGATCGGCTGGCGGACATTGGCGTAAGCATGTCCGGGAAGGGACGACAGCCACGCTTCCACCGCGTTGAGCGTCTCGGGCATGGTGATGAAGCCGCGCGCCTGGATGACGCGCTCGACCTGTCGACGCTTCTCGTCGGCGGTCGCGGCATCGGTATCGAACACCGTGACCGTGGCGGTCAGATAGCCGAAGGCGACCTGATCGCTGCCCAGTTCCTGCAAGGCGGCATCGGCATCCGCCGCCTTGTTGCCCGCATCGGTGTCGATCAGCGGACTTTTCCTGCTGGAACACCGTTTCGCGCAGCAGCGCGAGCACATTCTTGCGTTTGACGAACCATTGCCGGCGAAGACGGCGCAGCTCTTTCTCGGCTTCCGCCTTGTCCATGCACAGGAAGCGCGTGGACCAGCGATAGGCGAAACCGAGCCGGTTCAGATCGTCGAGGATGCCCGGCCAGGTCGAGGTTGGGAAGCCGCGCACCGTCACCACGCGCAGATGTTCGTCACTGAGCATGGGCGCAAGGCCGCCCACCAGCGGCCGGTCGGCCAGCAGCGTGTCGAGGTAGAACGGCACCTCGGGCACGGCGACCGCGTAGCGCACGGTCGACACGGTCGTATGCAGATAGGTCAGCGTCTCGCTATCGTCGAGCCAGACCAGCTCCGGCATCACGCCGTCGAGCAGGTCGAACACGCGATCGGTTTCCGCGACGAAGGCGATGAGGCGCTCGCGCCAGTCCACGCCGCTCGTCGAACGGTTTTCGTACAGCAGCTGCCCAGCGCGCGAGCGCGATTCCTCGGGCGGCAGATAGTGAAGCGTGAAGTGATAGGCGCTTTCGTAATGGCGGTCCGCCTCCGAGAAGGCGGCACGGCGTTCCTCATCGACCAGCCAGGACAGTGCGTCCGGAAACGCCGACGTGGGATAGTCCGGCGCCGGCCGGCGCGCGGCTTCGACATAGAGCGCCCAGCCCGATCCGAGGCGGCGCAGCGCGTTGTTCAGGCGCGCCGTGATCGCGATCAGTTCGCCCTGGGTGGCGCTGTCCAGGTCGGGTCCGCGAAAGCGCGCCGTGCGCTGGAAGCTGCCGTCCTTGTCGAGCACGACGCCTGGGGCCACCTGTCCCGCACAGGGCAGCCAGTCGGCGAGCATGGCCGGGCGTTGGCGATATTCGGCAAGATGCAGCATGGCGCGCTCCTCACGCGTCCAGCAGCGGCTTGTGCCGCACATGCCGGACGAACACGGTCATGAACTGGGGATCGACACGCGCGCCCCAGACGGCCAGCGTGTGGCCCACGATCCACAGGGCGAGCCCCGGCAGCCAGAGTTGCAAACCCAGACCGAGTGCCGCCGCGAGCGTGCCGTTGGCGATCGCCACGGTGCGCGGTGCGCCGCCGAGCAGGATCGGTTCCGTGAGCGACCGGTGCAGCGGCACCTCGAAACCGGGTATGAGGACGGAGACATCCGCTGACGCATCGATCGTCGTGCTCATACGACCGCTCCGCCGGAGAAGCCGAAGAAGGACAGGAAGAAGGAGGACGCCGCGAAGGCGATGGACAGACCGAAGACGATCTGCAGCAGCTTGCGAAAGCCCCCGCTGGTGTCACCGAACGCCAGCGCCAGGCCGGTCGAGATGATGATGATCACCGCGATGATCTTGGCCACCGGCCCCTGGATGGACTCCAGGATCGATTGCAGCGGGCTTTCCCAGGGCATCGACGACCCGGCCGCCTGGGCGGCCGTGGTCAGTCCGGCGGCGAGTGCGGCCGGCGTCAGTCTCCGCACCACCGCGTGGAGCCGGGAACATGCCGATGTCAGCCAGGGGATCGACGCGACAATGCCGCGCGCAGCGATTAGGCGTGTCGGTGTCATGACACATCTCCTGAAGCTTGGGGTGAGGGACGGACGTCTTCGAGCTGGTAGCCATCGGCGGTCGTGCCGATGACGCGCGCGATGCGATCGATACGCCGCCGACGGCCCCGGCCGGTCAGCTGGACGACGACGTTGACCGCCTCGGCGATGAGCGCCCGCGGCGCGGTGACCGCGACTTCGAGGATCAGCTGCTCCAGGCGCAGCAGCGCCCCGGGGACGGAGTCGGCGTGGATCGTGGCGATGCCGCCCGGATGACCGGTGCCACAGATCTTGATCAGACCGAGCGCTTCGCCACCGCGCACCTCGCCCACGACGACGCGATCCGGACGCAGGCGCAGGGTCGCGCGCACCAGTTCGGTCATCGAGACCACGCCGGCACGCGTGCGCAAGGGCACATGGTCGCGGGCCGCGCATTGCAGTTCCACCGCGTCTTCGAGAACCAGCACCCGATCGCCGGTCGCGGCAACCTCGGCGAGCAGCGCGTTGGCGAGCGTGGTCTTGCCGGTGCTGGTCCCGCCCGCCACGAGGATGTTCTGACGCTCGCGCACCGCCTCGCACAGGAAGGCGGCCTGCGCCTCGGTCATCACTCCCTCGGCGACATAGCGTTCCAGCGGGATCACGCCGCCCGCGCGCTTGCGCAACGCGAAGGCGGGCGCCGGTGATGCCGGCGGCAGGATGCCTTCGAAGCGCTCGCCGGTCTCGGGCAGTTCGGCGCTCAGCAGCGGTCGTCCGCGATGCACTTCCGCACCGACATGGGCCGCGACCAGCCGAATGATGCGTTCGCCGTCGCTCTCGGGCAGCGATTGCTCCAGGGGCGCTCGTCCCGTGGACAGGCGGTCGATTCACAGGGAGCGGTCGGGATTGAGCATGATCTCGACGACGTCGGGATCCTCCAGCGCGCGGGCGATGATGGGCCCCATGGCCGTGCGCAGCATGCGGATGCGCCGATCGACTGACGCGGCAAGCGTGACCGAGGCGGCGTTCATGACGTGCGCTCCGGTGCACCGATCGGACCGGCAGCCGCCCTATCTGCTGCCTCGGATTCCTGAGCGTTTGCGTGCGGCTCGAACTCCCGCGCCACCTCACGGACCAGGCTGCGTCCGCGCAGCAGATGCCGGCCGAGCTGCTCGACGAACTGCTCGAAGCGCGCCTTGCCCTGCGCGCGGGCCGCGTCCTGATGCGCTTCGGGCAGCGGCGTGCTGACGGTGAGCATATAGAGCGAGCGTCTCGATCCCGATCGTCTGGTCGCGGTCCAGCCGTTCAATCTGTCGCGACAGGTGATCGAGGCGCCGTGCCATCGCCGTCTCGCGCTGATGATCGGTATCGGCCGCCAGCCATGCAGCGAGCGCCGCCGCGACGATCGAGGATTTCGAGACGCCTTTCCGTACGGCGAGTTCCTCCAGGCGCCGGGCATGCTCCGGCTGGATGAAGAGGTTCAGGCGATACTGGCTCATAGCGCGATTCCGTCGTCAGGATCGAGGGCCGCGAACCGAGCGGCGCGCTGCATGGCTGGATCCAGACGATCCGGCAGCGGCGGTGACACCTCGTCGTCGTCATCGAGTACGGCCAGATCGTTCGCCGGGGACACAGGTTCGACCACGGTGCCGGTCACTTCATGAAGTTCGGGTTGCTGGCGTGGGCCACCATCGTCCGCAGTGTCGGTGCCGCATACGACCGGCCCCGTCGATACAGGCGACGCCGACAGTGTGATCGGACGCTGCGGAACGATGCGTCCGCTCCAGTCATCGGGCCGGCGCGGCGGCGCATCGATATAGCGGCCGAGCGTGAGGGACGGCGGCGGCAGGACACGGCGCTTGAAATGCGCGTCGGTGTAATAGCGCAGCTTCTTTGCCTTGATCGGCGGCCGGCTTCCGACCATCACCACGGCGTCGTCCGGCGGCAATTGCATGACTTCGCCCGGCGTGAGCAGCGGTCGCGCCGTCTCCTGGCGCGAGACCATCAGGTGCCCGAGCCAGGGCGCAAGGCGATGCCCCGCATAGTTGCGCTGCGCGCGCAGTTCCGTGGCGGTACCCAGCGTTTCCGAGATGCGTTTCGCCGTGCGCTCGTCGTTGGTCGAAAAGGTCACGCGCACATGGCAATTGTCGAGGATCGAGTGGTTCTGGCCATAGGCCTTGTCGATCTGGTTGAGCGACTGCGCGATGAGAAAATTGCGGATGCCGTAGCCGGCCATGAACGCCAGCGCGGTCTCGAAGAAGTCCAGGCGGCCGAGCGCGGGAAACTCGTCGAGCATCAAGAGCAGCGCGTGACGACGGGCGATGCCGTCGCTGCCGTCGAGCGATTCGGTCAAACGCCGGCCGATCTGGTTGAGGATCAAGCGCACCAGCGGTTTCGTGCGGCTGATGTCCGACGGCGGGACGACCAGATAGAGCGAGACCGGATAATCGGCCGAGATCAGGTCGGCGATGCGCCAGTCGCAGCGTGAGGTGACCTCGGCCACGGTGGGATCCCGGTACAGGCCCAGGAAGGACATGGCGGTGGGCAGCACGCCCGAACGTTCGTTGTCGCTCTTGTTGAGGACTTCGCGAGCGGCGGATGCGACCACCGGGTGCGGCCGGCCGTCCTCACCGTCACCGAGATGACGCGTCGTCATCATCCGGTGTAGCGTCAGTTCGAACTGGCACGCCGGATCGGACAGGAAGTTGGCGACGCCCCGCAGCGTCTTGTCCTCGCCCGCGTAGAGCACGTGCAGGATGGCGCCGACCAGCAGCGCATGGCTGGTCTTCTCCCAGTGGTTGCGGCGTTCGAGCGCGCCTTCGGGATCGACCAGGATGTCGGCGATGTTCTGCACATCGCGCACTTCGTTGGCGCCGCGCCGCACTTCGAGCAGCGGGTTATAGGCGGCCGAGCGTGGATCGGTCGGATTGAACAGCAGGCAGTGAGAAAACCGCGCACGCCAGCCGGCGGTGAGCGTCCAGTTCTCGCCCTTGATGTCGTGGACGACAGTCGAGCCCGGCCAGCTCAACAAGGTGGGAATGACCAGCCCGACGCCCTTGCCCGAGCGCGTCGGCGCGAAGCTCAGGATATGTTCCGGGCCAACCAGGGTGCACCCAATTCGCTTTGGTATCCCAGTCGCGCCGCGGTCCATTGCGTGGCGACCCACACGCCGGTAAGTGCGACGCCGACGACGATGGCCGAGTGTCCGACCAGGATGCCGTGCTGGCTGGTGGCCTGCGCTTGCATGTCCGAGCCTCCTGCGTACTGAAAGGCGTCGTCGGGGTTCCGTGCTGGAGCACGGCCGATGACGCGTGACAGATGCGAGGATCGGTGCGGGTGTGCGGGCCGGTCAAAGGCCGATGCAGCGGCGATTAAGGCCGAAAAGGCAGGATGTCATGCCCGGGCGGAGACAAGCAAAACGCCGCTAGCGCGGGCGCGCTGCGGCGTAGAGGACTACTCAGGAGGAATTGACCGAAAAAGACAGCGATGCGGACGCTTCACTTGCCCTTATAGCCCGGGTACCGTCCGAACAGACGATTTTCTCGGGCCTCGGCAGCACGCAAGCACAGCGCGTCGTTGACCTTCTCGCGCTCTTCGCGACACATTCGCTCCACTTCCTTGAGGCGATCGGGATCGACCGTGAGCGAGGCAACCGTATCCTTGGGTTCGGAAGGCTCGCAAGCGGTCAGCGAAACGATCATCCACAATGCGGCCAGATACCCGAAGCGGTGTTTCATAAAGAAGCCTCCTGGTCGTCCTCGTGAGGGGAAGCGGTCATGCCCGGCGTCACCGGATCGGTTTCCAGTGCCGCCACGCGCTCGATGAAGCGGCTTACCGCGTCCGTCGGATCGGTATCGCGCCGAAGGACATAGGTGGTGAGCATGGCGTCGTGGCTCGCAAGTGGCCGGCCAACGACGTCCGGCGCGCGCGTGCCGACGATGTGCGATGCACCGACAAGCGCTAACGCGAAGCCAGCCGAAACGATCGCCATCATCAGGTCGAACGAGCTGACCCGCTCGGCGATAAGCGGTTCGGCATGGACGGAACGCAGCAGACGCTCGATCTGCCGGTGATACCCTTCAAACAGGTACGCGTCGCACATGACCAACGGATAGCGCAACAGCTCGTCAAGCGGGATGCGCGCGTGGGCCAGCAAAGGATGGCGCGCGGGAATGGCGACGCGCAAAGGATCGGTCCAGGCCGGCTCCACGAGAATGCCGTCTCCGGCGTGGTCCGATTGCGCGAAGCCGACGTCGTACAGATCGTCGTGCAATCCACGGATTTGCTGCGCCAACGGCACTTCCGAAAAGCGAATGGCGATCTCCGGATCCTCCTGACGACACAGTGCCATCAAGGAAGACAAGCGAGGCGGTGTGATCCCGTCAGACAGTGCAATGCGCAGCTGACCGTCGTAGCCGGCCGCCGCCGCGCGAACGCTGGAGCGCGCCTGCTCCAACGCCACGAACACGCGCGGTATATGGTCCAGAAACAGGCGTCCGGCCCGAGTCAGTCGCGTGCTCCTCGTGGTGCGCACGAAGAGCGGCGTGCCGAGATCTTCTTCGAGTTCCTTGATTGTCCGGGACAGCGGCGATTGGTCCACATGGAGGCGTTCCGCAGCGCGGCCGAAATGCAATTCTTCGGCCACAGCGAGGAAACAACGAAGATGGCGAAGCTCCATATAGCACACCCCGTCGAGCTTAATACGGCACGTGAGCAAATCCTGGGGATCAAGGGAATAAAGCGCGTTTTCTTCCGAACGATCCACACACCGCAGAACAGAACCCAATGCCGCGACAACCGTTTCTCGTTCGACGACAATGAATTATTCAAACCGTTGGACGAAGTAAATTCACCTGCATTTGCCCTGATGCATTGTGTCAAGTCGATCAGGATGTCTATCAAATTACTGTAAATTAAGGTTGTGATCGGTCATACATGTAATACGTCGCGATGCGTCATCAGAACGCAGTCGCGCGAAAGTACTCCGGGCACTCCGCGCATGGTGTTTTTCAAAGTCATGACCTTATCCCAAGGTTTCGAGGTCAGCGTCCTCAGCAATCAGGATTCGTTGTTCCCCACGTTGGTACGTGGCGGTAAGCGGATCGGTGATCCCTACAGTGATCTCATCTAGCAGCCGCTGCAATCGTGCCGCGTCCTCAATGTCCGCGAACGGCTGTGACGGATCTAAATGGAAATTCGCTACCTTTACCACATCTTCACAGAGTCGAGATAGCTTGTGCAGAGTCTCTAAGCCTACAGTGCTCGGGTTAGATCTGTATTCTTCGATAATCAGATCACGATCTTTTTGATCCCTTGTCCAAACTCTTAGATGGTCGTGGTCCCAAGCCGGCGTGTCATATATGCAACGAGCATGAAAAAGCTTGCCACTCGGATCGACAAAGGTGAAATCGACCGTGCGTTGCCGTTCGATATTGACAAAGCTGCTATAGCCGGAAAACGGCGCATCGCCAACACGACCGGTCAACAGCGCAGTATCAAGGACTGCGTGTCCTGAGATCGAAAAGTCCGAGCAAATGCCTATTGCACTTCGCAGAAGCAACGGTCCTTTACTGGGCCGTATCCAGCTTAAAAGGTCCAACGCATGAATGACTTCGCTGGTCACCCCACATGTCGGGCGATAGTCATTCAAGCGATCCTTGCCCCAATGGAAACTAGCGCGGACTAGCGTCCATTCGTTATAGGATGCGATTGTCCGCAGACGCCGAGTCACGTCCGAATAGCGCTCAACCAGGTCAAAGGCAAACCCTTTTAAACTCCGCAAGTCGTTGAGGACAGGTTTCCAGTCGTCGCCAAACACCGCGACAGGTTTCTCGCAAATTACAAACCCGGAGAATGATTTTAAGGCATTCAGAATGCTGACGTGACTTTGGTCATTAACGCTTACGATGACGACTTCGGGTTGAAACTCTTTAAGGGCCGTCGAGATATGATCGTAATAGGGTATCGAAACTTCCTGGGCCTTCCTTCCGACATACGCCACCTCAAGGGGAAAATTGAGTTCTCGCGAAAGGTAAGCGAATGATCGTTGATAGCGCTTCCCGGCATAGCCCAAGCCGATAATAAGCAGTTTCATATACGGCCTCCAATGTACGTCATAAGATGTTCTTCGCTGCGCGCAAAGCCATTGCCGATATATAGGTTCTCCCCATCCGCTGTGGTCTCCAGCGCAACCTTCTTGACTTCCTGTGAGACGAACCATTCAAGCAATACACGAAGGAGCCGCCCCGCAATGCCCTTGCGTCGCTACGACGGGGAAACAACGACAGTCTGAACCCAGCCACACGAGCCGCTTGGACAGTCTGGTGCCGGCGGTCGACGATCAATGATGCCAATGGCACACGCCACAGGCTCGCCAGCACGATCCGCTACGATCACACGAATATCCCGGCGCTCCATCATGGCTTGAGGAAGCCACGTTCTATAGGCTTCTTTCCAAGCATTGCTTTCGCTGGCATTGCGGCTTGCATAGCTCACATTCGCGGCTCGATCGATCAGATACGCGCGTAGCATGACCAATTTCTCTATGTCATCGGAAGTCGCCTTCCGGATCGTTACCGGTGGAGTCGCCATGTCATGACAACTCGTGATTATGATTAGCTTTTTCGGCATCCAATAGAGGGATATCGAAATGCTCGAATACCTCGCTCAATGACTGAGCAAGGTCGGCAATGTGAACATCCGTGTGAACCGGCGTCGCGTTCACACGGAAGCGTTCGGAGCCGATGGCAACGGAGGGGTAATTGATCGGCTGTAGATAAATTCCATGGGTGCCGAGCAAGCGCGCTGCTGCACGTTTGCATTTTGATGCGTCGCCGATCATCACCGGGAGCACATGCGTTGACGAACATGGCAAGACCGGAATCCGCTTTGAAAGAAGGGCCTGTCTGAGGGTTCGAGTCTGCCGATGAAGCTGATCACGCTCCTCCGAGTGTTTCATGAGGTAGTCGATACTGGCAATGCAACCAGCGACGATGGCTGGTGGTAATGAGGTGGTGAAAATAAACCCGGGCGCGAATGACCGAATGGTATCGATCAGCGAATGCGAGGCTGCAATGTACCCACCAATGATGCCGATCGCCTTCGCCATCGTGCCCTGAACAATGTCTATCTCTTCACACAATTGAAGGTCAGCAGCTATCCCAGCGCCTCGCGGTCCATACATGCCGACGACAGCATGGACTTCGTCGAGGAAAGTCAGGGCATTATATTGTTTCGCTAGTCGAATAATATCGACTGCGGGAGCAACATCTCCGTCCATGGAATAAATGGATTCGAATATTATAATCTTGGGGTGATTTCTTGGATATTGATCGAGTAGTTCCTTAAGATGATGGACGTCATTATGACGAAACACGTGTCGTCGCACATTGCTTGCGCGAATGCCATTTATTATGGATGCATGGTTCTTTTCGTCGCTCAGTGCCACACAGTCGGGTATGAGCCGAAGCAAACATTGAAGCGTCGCATCGTTTGAGCTGAAACCTGTAGGAAATACGAGTGAGGCTTCTTTTGCATGCCATTTGGCCAGCAAACTTTCTAACTCCGCATAGAGCTTGTGGGTGCCGCCAATGTTGCGTGAACCACCCGAACCTGCGCCGTATTTGTCAATTGCGTCATGCATAGCCCGGCGTACGATCGGATTTTGCGACATCCCCAAATAGTCGTTACTGCACCACACAGTAACCTTTCGATTTTCACCGTCGATATGCGCTAATGGATATTGGCCGCACACCCGATTCAATGTTACGAATGTCCGATACTGTCCCGCGGACCTGATTTCATCGAGTTTCTCGCAAAACAAACGGTCATACATTTCAGTCTGCCTCCAAGGCTTCGTCGCGCGCTCTGCCTCCGCGTATTCCGTGCATTAGTTGTGTGCGTCAAGTTGTGCAGAAATCAGATGCCGGTGGTTTCAGTTGATCCTTCTGTGCGACGTGCGGCGCGAAGGGCGTAGCCCGCAGCGCCGAACGCCGCGCGGCCGCTATGCAGCAGCGCG
>NZ_LFJJ01000015.1 GCF_001189365.1 Candidatus Burkholderia verschuerenii
TACTTCGATCGTCTTGGCATGCCTCGCCTCACATAACCTCAACTTCCCGAACCGCCCGGTGCGGACCCGCACGCCGGGTGGTGTGGCAGGGGACCGGCCAGCTTGCTGGCCGCCCCTATGCCGATTACGCGAACGACTTCGGGTTGCCGCTGATATCCGGCTGACGGAACAGCGCGACATGTTCAGGATTTGCCGATGCCTGGAGACGGCCGTCCGGCAGGCGCGCAATCACCATTTCGCCGACGCCGGGGCTCATCACGACGACTTCGTCGCGCAATGCGAGGAGGGTTTCGAGCCGTCGTCGGCCGCTCACGATCTCAAGACCGGTTCCCGTTTCACGAACGATGATCTCAACTGACATGGCGTTTCTCCTGATGCCGTTCAATGCGTGTGACCGCTGATTCGCGGCGCGGCGGAATTCGGATCATCCGCGCGCTTACCTGATTAACGGTCCGATGGCTCATTCTCTTTAACCAAAAAGCGGCCAAAATAAAATGGCGCGATCCGAACCGCGATCGCGCCAGTCTGAAACGTTATACAGTCATTTTTCCGCGACGCAGCACGTCGGGCGAGCAGCGTTCGGCCCGAACGTTCGGGCGTCAGGCCGTCGCTCCGGCCGCGTCAGAAGGTTTCGTCGTGTCCGAGATAACGCCACTGGCCCGGCGGAAGATCGCCGAGCGTGACGTGACTCATGCGGATGCGCTTGAGTCCGACGACATCGAGCCCGACCAGTTCGCACATCCGACGAATCTGACGTTTTTTGCCTTCGCGCAAGACGAAGCAAAGCTGTTCGCCGTTTTGCCAGCTGACCTGCGCGGTCTTGAGCGGCACGCCGTCGAGTTCGAGGCCGTGACGCAGCAGCGCGAGCTTTTCCGGCGCCAACTGGCGGTCGACGTCGGTCGTGTGCTCGCCGAGGCGCACGCGCACGAGGTACTCCTTGTCGACATCGGAATGACCGCCGATCAGTTGCTTGGCGATGCGGCCGTCCTGCGTCAGCACGAACAGACCGGTCGAATCGATGTCGAGTCGTCCGGCGGGCGCGATCGAGCGCAGATGACCCGGCGCGAAACGGATGCCCGAGCGGTCCTCGCTCCACTGATTCGCCGGATTGATCAGCGTGACGGCGGGTTCGTAGCCGTCCTCGGCCTGTCCGGAAACATAGCCGATCGGCTTGTGCAGCAGGATCGTGACGAGGCGCGCCTGCGCCGAATGCGCGGCGGGCAGAATCTGGATGTCCGCTTTCGGATCGATGCGCATGCCGAGCGTGTCGATCACCTCGCCGTCGACCAGCACCCAGCCTTTTTCGATCCACTCGTCGGCTTCGCGGCGCGAGCAAAGGCCGAGTCGGACATGACCTTCGACAGGCGAACGAGGCCGTCCTTGTGCGCGTGATGGGCGTGCGGGCGGTCGGTTTTGGTCGGCTTGTCTACGTGGGCGCGTGGTTCCTGGGTGGGGCGCTTTGCGGCGGTTGCGCGGTCGTCGCGTTGGAAGGGGCGACGGTCGTCGGTGTTGCGTTCGTTGCGTGCGCTGAAGTTACCGCGCGAGTCGTCGCTGCGAGAGAAAGAGCGTCGCTCATCACCGCCGCGTTCGTTGCGTCCGTCAAATCCTCCGCGCGAATCACCTTCACGCGGCTTGAACGGGCGACGTTCGTCGCCGCCACGTTCGCTGCGTGCGCCAAACCCTCCGCGCGAATTACCTTCACGCGACTTGAACGGGCGACGTTCGTCGCCGCCACGGCCGCCGCTCATCGCCGCCGCGTTCGCTGCGTGCACCAAAGCCGCCGCGCGAGTCGCCCTCGCGAGGCTTGAACGAGCGCCGCTCATCGCCGCCGCGTTCGCTTCGGGCACCGAAACTCCCGCGCGAATCGTCGCTGCGGGAGAAAGAGCGTCGCTCATCACTGCCTCGTTCGTTGCGCGCGCCAAAGCTGCCGCGTGAATCACCTTCACGCGGCTTGAACGGGCGTCGTTCATCGCTGCCGCGTTCGCTTCGGGCACCGAAACTCCCGCGCGAATCGTCGCTGCGAGAGAAGGAGCGTCGCTCATCGCCGCCGCGTTCGCCGCGCGCGCCGAAACCACCACGCGAATCGCCTTCACGCGGCTTGAACGGGCGTCGCTCATCGCCGCCGCGTTCGCCGCGTGCGCCGAAACCGCCACGCGAATCGCCTTCACGCGCCTTAAACGGCCGCCGCTCATCGCCGCCACGCCCACCAAACTCACCACGCGCTTCACCTTCACGTGCCTTAAACGGCTTCCCACCGCCGCCTTGCGGCCGTTCGGAACGTTCGGACCGCTCCGGCGGCGCTTCCGCACGCACAGGCTTGCGCCCGGTGGAACTGCCGGTACGCACCGGCGAACGCGTCGCCGAAGTCGGACGCGGATGTTTGGCTGTCAGTTTGACGCGCATAAATTCTCAGGCTGCGATCGCGCGCAGCAGTTCGGTTTCGACCTGGATCTGGGTGCGGTTGGACGACAAACTCTTGCCGTCGAGCAGGAACACGTCCTCGACGCGTTCGCCGAGCGTGTTGATGCGCGCCGCCTGCACGCCGATCCGGTGTTGCGCGAGCACGCGCGCGATGGAATAAAGAAGGCCCTGCCGGTCGTTCGCCGACACGGACAGGATGTAATACTGGCCACGTTCGTCGGGACGCAAATCCACCCGAGGCGTGACCGGAAAAGTCCGCACGAGCCGCGATACGCGACCCTTCGACGGCTCCGGCAGCAAGCTGTCGGCCGTCAGCAGCGAACTCAGTTGCTGTTCGACGAGATTGGCGATATCGCGATAACTGCCGTCGTGATCCGGATGAGCCACGAGGAAGTTATCGAGCGCGTAGCCGTGACGCGTCGTCGTCACGCGCGCATCGAGCACCGACAGGCCGCTCTTGTCGAAATAAGCGCAGATGCCGGCGAACAGATCCGGACGATCCTTCACGTAGACCAGCACCTGCAGCGCCGCGCCGATCGGCGAAGGCCGCGCCCGCACGATCGGCGTATCGCTTTCGACGTGGCGATACAGCACGCGCGTCTGCCAGGCGATATCGGCGGGATCGTGACGCAGGAAGTAGCCGACGTCGAGCTCGTGCCACAGCTTCTGCTGCGCGTTTTCCGGCACCGTCTCCAGCCGCAGCAGCGCGATCGCCGCTTCCTGCCGCGACTTCAGTTCCGAATGCGCGTCGGGCCGCGCGCCGCCGAGCACGGCGAGCGTCGCCCGATACAGATCCTCGAGCAGCTTGCCTTTCCAGTTGTTCCAGACCTTCGGACTGGTGCCGCGAATATCCGCGATGGTCAGCAGATACAGCGCCGTCAGCCGCCGCTCCGTCTTTACGATCGACGCGAAATGCTTGATGACTTCGGGATCGCTCGTGTCCTGTTTCTGCGCGACATGACTCATCGTCAGATGCTGCTCGACGAGCCAAACCACGAGATCGCTGTCTTCCGTGGCGATGTCGTGCTCGCGGCAGAAGCGGCGCGCATCGGCCATGCCGAGCGTCGAGTGATCGCCGCCGCGTCCCTTGGCGATATCGTGAAACAGCGCCGCCACGTACAGCACCCAGCGGCGATCGAAGTTGCCGATCAACTGGCTGCAGAACGGATACTCGTGCGCGTGTTCGGCGATGGCGAAACGGCGCAGATTGCGCAGCACCATCAAGATGTGCTGATCGACCGTATAGACGTGATACAGGTCATGCTGCATCTGCCCGACGATACGCCGGAAATTCAGCAGATAACGCCCGAGCACGCTCGTCTGGTTCATCAAGCGGAACGCGTGCGTGATGCCTTCGGGTTGCTTCAGAATCTCCATGAAGAGCCGGCGGTTTTCCGGATCGCGCCGCCAATTGCGGTCCATCAGGTCGCGCGCGTTGTAGATCGCTCGCAGCGTGCGCGCCGAAAAACCCTTGATGCCGCGCGTCTGTTCGTACAGCAAAAAGGCTTCGAGGATGGCGTGCGGCTCGCGTTCGAACACATCGTCGCGGGCGATTTCCAGCATCCCTTGCTTCTCGACGAAGCGCCCGTTGATCACGCGTGTGATGCCGCTCGTCGACGGGAAAAGCTGTGCTTCCGTGTTCTGAATCAGGATCGTCGCGAGCTGCGTGACGGCCTTGGCGGCCCAGTAATAGCGGCGCATCAGCTGCTCGCTGGCGCGCTTGGCGGCGGTCGCCTTGAAGCCGAAACTTTCCGCGAGCGGCGTCTGCAGATCGAAGACGAGAATGTCCTGCCGACGCTTGGCGATCACATGCAGGCGCGCGCGCAGCGTCTTCAGAAAGGCTTCGTTGCGGCGCAGTTCGCGCGCTTCGCGTTCAGTGATCAGGCCGCGCGTATCCAGTTCGCGCCAGGTGCTGCCGAAACCGGCCGCGCGCGTGATCCACAAGATGAGTTGCAGATCGCGCAGACCGCCCGGACTTTCCTTGACGTTCGGCTCCAGGCTATACGGCGTGTCCTGAAATTTCGCGTGACGCTGACGCATTTCCAGCACTTTCGCCTGGAAGAACGCGCGCGGATCGAGCGTCTCGTTGTATCGCGCGGAGAAGCGCTCGAACAGACGCATGTCGCCGCAAATGCGCCGCGCTTTCAGCAGCGACGTCTGCACGGTAATGTCATTCGCTGCCTCGCCGATGCATTGCTCGACCGAGCGCACGCTGCTGCCGATATCCAGCCCCAGATCCCACGCCATGCCGATAAAACGCTCGATGCGGCCGTTCAGTTCGGCATCGTCGGCGGGCGCGGAATCGGGCAGCAGCACGAGGATGTCGACGTCGGAATAGGGCGCAAGCTCGCCGCGCCCGTAACCGCCGACCGCGACCAGCGCGGCGTCTTCCGGCATCTCGCACGCGGCCCACGCTCCCTTGAGGGCGTCGTCGGTGGCGAGGGCGAGGGCGCGCATCAGCGGCTCGACGTTCGACGCCGTCTGGAAACGTTCGATCAACGCGGCTTTCTCCGCCTTGTAGACGTTGCGCAGCGATTCGACGGGCGTGGCGACGGCGACGGTGACGCTCATGAGATCGAAAAGTGGAAGGCGAAGGCGAGGAAAAGGAGCGGCGCCCGGCCATCGGGCCGCACGCCGGAGACGAACGCGACGATCAGGCCGTGGCCGCTATCAATTGCGACGGCGCTTGCGTGCCGGCGGAGACGGTCAGCACTTCATAGCCCGTCGGTGTGACGAGCACGGTATGTTCCCACTGCGCCGACAGGCTGCGATCGCGTGTCTTGACGGTCCATTGATCGGGCATGGTGCGGATTTCGCGGCGGCCGGCGTTGATCATCGGCTCGACGGTGAAAATCATGCCCGCCTGCAATTCGATGCCCGTGCCCGGACGGCCGTAATGCAGTACTTGCGGCTCCTCGTGGAACACCTGCCCGATACCGTGGCCGCAATATTCGCGCACGACGCTGTAGCCTTGCGATTCGGCATGCTTCTGAATCGCCGCGCCGATATCGCCGAGATGCGCGCCCGGGCGCACCTGATCGATGCCGAGCCACATGCAGTCGAAGGTCGTCTGCACGAGGCGCTTGGCCAGAATCGATCCTTCGCCCACGATAAACATGCGGCTCGTATCGCCGAAATAACCGTGCTTGATCACGGTGATATCGATATTCAGCGCATCGCCGTTTTTGAGCACCTTTTCGCCGGGAATGCCGTGGCAGATCACGTCGTTGACGGAAATGCAGGTGGCCTTCGGATAAGGCGGGTAGCCCGGCGGCTGATAATTGAGCGGTGCGGGAACCGTTCCCTGTTCCTTCACCATGAATTCGTGACAGAGCCGGTCGAGCGCTTCGGTCGTCACGCCAGGCGCGATATGCGGCGTGATGAAATCGAGCACTTCGCTGGCGAGCCGGCAAGCGACGCGCATCTGCGTAATATCGTGGTCGTTTTTCAGCGTAATAGACATGACTGTGCTCGAAAATGCGTGTGTGCGGCAGTGAGCCGCGAATTGCGCATTATCGCACCTTAGGAAAGGGGCCGCAGCGGGATTCTCGGGCTCGTGGCCGTGCCGCCGCCGGCGAAAGCCCGTTTTCGGGCGCATACGGGCAGCTTGAGCCGGTTAATCCTCACATGCTATACTCATAGACTAAGTCCTATTCCACACTGTACAGTGGTACACTGTCGTCACGATTTCGTCGGACAATCAATACAGAGCGAATACAGAGCGGATCGGGCTTAGGAAGTGAAGTCGCGCGAATGAAGTCGCGCGAATTAGGGTGTGATCACCCGTTCGCAAGTAACTGAAAGAAGCAATCGAAACTCAAGCCGGCAGCACCCAGGGTGTCTCGCGCTCAATGCGGGATGCGGCAGCCGGCTTAAGACCCAACCCTCGCAGAGAATTTCATGGCAGTCACGATGCGTCAAATGCTGGAAGCCGGTGTCCACTTCGGTCACCAAACGCGCTTCTGGAACCCCAAGATGGCCCCGTACATCTTCGGTCATCGCAACAAGATTCACATCATCAACCTCGAAAAGACCCTGCCGCTCTACAACGACGCGCTGAAGTACGTGCGCCAGTTGGCAGCGAATCGCGGCACGATCCTTTTCGTCGGCACAAAGCGCCAGTCGCGCGACACCATCGCTCAGGAAGCAGCGCGCGCCGGCATGCCTTACGTCAACGCCCGCTGGCTCGGCGGCATGATGACCAACTTCAAGACGCTGAAGGTGTCGATCAAGCGCCTGAAGGACATGGAAGCGGCGCTAGAATCGGGTAAAACCGAGCGCATGAGCAAGAAGGAAGCGCTTCTGTTCGAACGCGAAATGGTCAAGCTGCAAAAGTCGATCGGCGGCGTGAAGGATATGGGCGGCATTCCGGACGCGATGTTCGTCATCGACGTCGGCTACCACAAGATTGCTGTGGCCGAAGCCAAGAAGCTGGGCATTCCGGTCATCGCCGTGGTCGACACGAACCACTCGCCGGAAGGCATCGACTACGTCATCCCGGGTAACGACGACGCGTCGAAGGCCGTGTCGCTGTACGCCGAAGGCGTGGCCGACGCGATCCTCGAAGGCCGTGCCAACGCAGTGAACGACGTGGTTCAAGCCGTTCGCAGCGGCGAAGGCGACGAGTTCGTCGAGGTCAACGCAGAGGCGTAATCGAGTCTGCGGCCGACAAAAAAGGGGGCTTTGCGAAGGGCCCTTTTTTTTAGTCGGCGAAACGGCGTGATCCATTTTTCTGTCGCGGGCGTGGTTCAACATGCCGGCGGCACGTATCAAACAGACTCAAGGAGCAAATGATGGCGGCAATTACCGCAAGCATGGTGGCAGAACTGCGCGCGAAGACCGATGCGCCGATGATGGAATGCAAGAAGGCGCTGACGGAAGCCGACGGCGACATGGCGCGCGCGGAAGAACTGCTGCGCGTGAAGCTCGGCAACAAGGCGAGCAAGGCAGCATCGCGCGTGACGGCTGAAGGCATCGTGACGTCGCACGTCGAATGCGCCGTGGGCGCGCTGGTCGAACTGAACTGCGAAACCGACTTCGTGGCCAAGAACGACGAATTCCTGGCATTCGGCAAGACCATCGCCGAACTGGTTGCCAAGCACAACCCGGCCGATGTCGCCGCGCTGTCGGCGCTGCCGCTGGAAAGCTCGACGGTCGACGCCGTGCGTCTGGCGCTGGTCGGCAAGATCGGTGAAAACCTGTCGATCCGCCGTTTCGTGCGTTTCGAGTCGGCCAACAAGGTCGCGTCGTACCTGCACGGCACGCGTATCGGCGTGCTGGTCGACTACAGCGGCTCGGACGAGCAAGTCGGCAAGGACGTGGCGATGCACATCGCAGCAATGAAGCCGGTCTCGCTGTCGAGCGACGACGTGCCGGCCGACCTGATCGCCAAGGAACGCAGCATCGCCGAGCAGAAGGCCGCCGAATCGGGCAAGCCGGCTGAAATCGTCGCGAAGATGGTCGACGGTTCGGTTCAGAAGTTCCTGAAGGAAGTGTCGCTGCTGAACCAACCGTTCGTGAAGAACGACAAGCAGACCATCGAGCAGATGCTCAAGGCTGCCGGCGCATCGGTGCAGAAGTTCGCCATGTTCGTGGTGGGCGAGGGCATCGAGAAGCGTCAGGACGACTTCGCGGCAGAAGTGGCGGCGCAAGTCGCTGCGGCCAAGCAGTCGTAATTGCAGCGCTAAGCCAGCCTTAAGGCGCGTGTGCTGACATGACGCAGCGCCCGCGCTCGCAGGACCGAAGTACTCGCGGCGGATCTCCTCCGCCGCGCGCATGACGCAAACGGCTTCGCCAGGCACAGCGGGCGCGACAGATCGAGGGTTAACCCGACGCTGCCGCGCCCGCCGCCCGATGCGGTGCGCTTGCAGTAAATAATGTTTCACCCCTACAGTTCTACGTTGTTGCAACCCTCCTCGGCGCGATCGGAACCTCATATGCCCACAGCCTACAAACGCGTACTCCTCAAACTCTCCGGTGAAGCCCTCATGGGCGACGATGCGTTCGGCATCAATCGAGCAACAATCGAAAGGATGGTGGCGGATATCGCGGAAGTGGTGCGCCTCGGAACGCAGATGGCCGTCGTGATCGGCGGCGGCAATATCTTCCGCGGCGTCGCGGGCGGCGCGGCCGGCATGGATCGCGCGACCGCCGACTACATGGGCATGCTCGCCACGATGATGAACGCGCTCGCGCTGCAGGACGCCATGCGTCACGCGGGCATCGAAGCACGCGTGCAGTCGGCGCTGCGCATGGATCAAGTGGTCGAGCCGTACATTCGCCCGCGCGCCATCCGTCAACTGGAAGAAGGCCGCGTCGTGATTTTCGCGGCCGGTACGGGCAACCCGTTCTTCACGACGGATACGGCAGCCGCCTTGCGCGGCTCGGAAGTCGGCGCCGAAGTGGTATTGAAAGCGACCAAGGTCGATGGCGTATACTCCGCCGACCCGAAGAAGGACCCGAACGCGACGCGTTACACCACGATCAGCTTCGACGAAGCGATCGGCAAGAATCTGCAGGTGATGGACGCGACGGCCTTTGCGCTGTGCCGCGATCAGAAACTGCCGATTCGTGTGTTCTCGATCAACAAGGCCGGTGCGCTCAAGCGTATCGTGCAGGGCGACGACGAAGGTACGCTCGTCCACGTGTAAACTCTCGCGGTATCAGGCGGCGCGTGGCCGGCCCGAATGGGGCCGGCTTTGGCCAAGGGCATGCGCGGAACGCGTCGTTATCGCAAGTAAAACTCAGGTTTTGGAGGTTCAAATGAGTGTGGCTGACATTAAAAAGGGCGTCGACCAGAAGATGCAACGGTCGATCGAAGCATTCAAGGCCGATCTCGCCAAGATTCGCACGGGCCGCGCCCACACGGGCCTGCTCGATCACATCCAGGTCGACTACTACGGCTCGAACGTGCCCATCTCGCAAGTCGCGAACATGACGCTCGTCGATGCGCGCACGATCGACGTGCAGCCGTGGGAAAAGAAGATGGTCGCCGTCATCGAGAAGGCGATCCGCGAATCGGACCTCGGTCTGAATCCGGCGACGCAGGGCGATCTGATCCGCGTGCCGATGCCCGCGCTGACGGAAGAACGCCGCCGCGAACTGACGAAGGTCGTCAAGGGCGAGGGCGAAACCGCCAAGGTCGCCGTGCGCAATCTGCGCCGCGACGCCAACGATGCGCTCAAGAAGCTCGTCAAGGACAAGGAAATCTCGGAAGACGACGAGCGTCGTTCGAGCGACGAAGTCCAGAAGCTGACGGACAAGTTCGTCGCCGAAATCGACAAGCTCGTGCAGACCAAAGAAGCCGAAATCATGACGGTGTGAGGCCGTTGAGACGGTTCCGCCAGCCGCGTTTCTATACAGTCGGCTGGCTCTCACATCCTCCCGATTACAAGATTCAGCGGCCATGACCTATACCAGCTCCACCGTTACCGTGCCCGATATCGCAGCCGTCCCGCGTCACGTCGCGATCATCATGGATGGCAACGGCCGTTGGGCGACCGAGCGGCGCCTGCCGCGCGTCGCCGGTCACACGCGCGGCGTCGACGCGGTCCGCGCGACCGTCGAAAGCTGCGCTCGGCGTGGCGTCGAATTCGTCACGCTTTTCGCGTTCAGTTCCGAAAACTGGCGTCGTCCGCACGAGGAAGTCTCCTTCCTGATGCGGCTGTTCGTCACCGCGCTCGAGCGCGAAGTCGGCAAGCTGCACGCCAACGGCATCCGTCTGCGCGTGGTTGGCGACATCGCCATGTTCGACGACAAGATTCGCGCGGCCATCAACCGCGCCGAGACCAAGACCGCGCGCAACACGCGTCTGACGCTTACCATCGCCGCCAACTACGGCGGGCGCTGGGACATCATGCAGGCGACCAAGAAGCTGATCGCCGAGTCGCTCGAAAAGGGCGTGCCGGCGCGCGTGGACGACAAGTCCTTCGCCGAGCATCTGTGCATGGCCTACGCCCCGGAGCCGGATCTTTTTATCCGTACCGGCGGCGAGCAGCGCATCAGCAACTTCCTGCTGTGGCAGCTCGCGTACACCGAGTTCTATTTCACTCCCGCTTACTGGCCGGACTTCGACGCCGCGGAACTCGATCGCGCGATCGCGTCGTATGGCGGCCGTGAGCGCCGTTTCGGGCGCACCAGCGCGCAACTCGCCTCCCAATCGCAGAAGGCCGACACCCTTTCATGCTAAGAACCCGTGTCATCACGGCAATCGTCCTGCTGGCAGTACTCGTCCCGGTCACGCTGTTCGCGCCGATCGGAGCGTTCGGAGCGCTGATCGGTTTCGTCGTGGTGTTCGCCGCCTGGGAATGGGGGCGGCTGCTCAAGCTCAACGGAGCAGGGCCGGTCGCGTATGCGCTGGTCGCGGGCGTCGCGCTGATCCTCAGTGGGTTTCTCGGCATCGAATCGCGTCCGCTGTATCAGATGGCGGCGATTTTCTGGGTGCTGGCCGGGCCGTACGCGCTGCTGTGCAAACCTACGTTGTCGGCCGGCGCGTGGCGCGCGTTTCTGCTGTTTGCGGGCATCATCGTGTTTCTGGCGTGCTGGCATGCGGTCGTGGATGCCCGCGCGCGCGGCGTGGCTTTCGTGCTATCGCTTCTGCTAGTAGTCTGGCTGGCTGATATAGGCGCATACTTCGCCGGAAAAGCGCTCGGCCGCCACAAGCTCGCTCCGTCGATCAGCCCGGGCAAGACCTGGGAAGGCGCGCTCGGAGGCTGGCTCGCCGTCATCGTGATCGGCGCGCTCGCCGCCTCCACCGGTTTTTATGCGCCCACCGTGTTCACGGCGTTCGTCGGGCATCTCGGCTGGGATCGCGCTTTTGTCGCGCTGACCGTGCTGGTCGTATTCAGCGTCGTCGGCGACCTGTTCGAGTCGCTTCTGAAGCGCCAGGTGGGCCTCAAGGATTCGAGCGGTCTGCTGCCCGGACACGGCGGCGTGCTCGATCGCATCGACGCATTGTTGCCTGTATTGCCGATCGCCTTGCTGCTGCTCGGCTAAATCGGCCAGAGAAGAATTTATGCAAAAACGTCTTACTTTGCTCGGCTCCACGGGCTCGATCGGCGATAGCACGCTCGACGTCGTGGCGCGGCATCCGGACCGGTTTTCGGTTTATGCGCTTACCGCGCATCGCAACGGCGACAAGCTGGTCGCGCAATGCCTGCGGTTCCAATCGGAAATCGCCGTCGTCGGCGATGTGCAAACGGCCGAACGCGTCGCGTCGGCGCTGCGTGCGCAAGGCTGCAAGACCGAGGTGACGCACGGGCCCGACGCGCTGGTCGACGTCGCGCGGGCGTCGCAGTGCGATACGGTGGTCGCGGCCATTGTCGGCGCGGCGGGTCTCGCGCCTACGCTTGCCGCCGCGCGCGCCGGCAAGCGCATTTTGCTCGCGAACAAGGAAGCGCTGGTGATGTCCGGCCAGATCTTCATGGACGCGGTGCGCGACCATGGCGCCATCCTGTTGCCGGTCGACAGCGAACACAACGCGGTGTTCCAGTGCCTGCCGCCTTGCGCGGACAAGGAAGCGAAACTGCACGGCGGCGTGTCGAAGATCATTCTGACGGCATCCGGCGGCCCGTTCCGCACGCGCGAGCCGTCGACGCTCGTCGATGTCACGCCGGACGAAGCCTGCAAGCATCCGAACTGGGCGATGGGCCGCAAGATTTCCATCGATTCCGCGACCATGATGAACAAGGGCCTCGAAGTGATCGAAGCGCACTGGCTGTTCGATCTGCCGGGCTCGCGCATCGAGGTGCTGATTCATCCGCAGAGCGTGATTCATTCGATGGTGTCGTACGCCGACGGCTCGGTGCTCGCGCAGCTCGGCAATCCCGACATGCGTACGCCGATCGCGCACGCGCTGGCGTTTCCGGATCGCGTCGATTCGGGCGTCGCGCAACTCGATCTCGCGCAGATCGCACAACTGACGTTCGAAAAGCCCGATTTCGAGCGCTTTCCGTGTCTCGCGCTGGCCATTCAGGCGCTGGAGGCGGGCGGCATCGCGAGCGCGGCGCTCAATGCGGCGAATGAGATCGCGGTGGAGGCGTTCCTCGAACGCCGCATCGGCTTCATGGCGATCGGCGAAGTCGTGGATCGCGTGCTGAACGCCCTGCCGAACACCGGCGCCGGCACGCTCGAAGACGTGCTCGCCGCCGATTCGAACGCGCGTCGTCTTGCAACCGGTATCGTCGCCGGGCTGACCGCGAGCGCGCCGAGCGTCCAACCCATAGCCCATTCATAGCCCATCGAGGCCGTCATGAACTTTCTGACCGAAATCGTTGCCTTCGTCGTTGCGATTGGCGTGCTCGTCGTCGTGCATGAATTCGGTCATTACAGCGTCGCGCGAATGTGCGGCGTGAAGGTGCTGCGTTTTTCCGTCGGCTTCGGCAAGCCGCTCGTGCAATGGACGAGCAAGAAGACGGGCGTCGAATGGACGATCGCTTCGCTGCCGCTCGGCGGTTACGTGAAGATGCTCGACGAGCGCGAATCCGAGGACGGCATTCCCTCCGAGGACCTGCCGCGCGCCTTCAACCGGCAGTCGGTATTCAAGCGCATCGCGATCGTCGCGGCCGGGCCGATCGCCAACTTTCTGCTGGCGATCGCGCTGTTTTCGGCGGTGTTCGCGGGCGGCGTGACCGAGCCGGCGGCCATCGTCTCCGCGCCCGCGCCGGATACCGCGGCGGCGCGGGCGGGCTTCGAAGGCGGCGAACAGATTCTGTCGATGCGCGATGCCTCCGGCGGCGAATCGCACGCGATCCGTTCGTGGTCCGATCTGCGCTGGAAACTGCTCGATGCGTCGTTCGATCATCGCCAGGTCGTGCTGACGGCGAAGACGCACGACGGCGCGTATGACTTTCCGGTGAACGTCGCGGGCATCACCGATGCCGACGCCGAACAGGATTTCATGGACAAGCTCGGCTTTACGCCGGGCGGCGGCACGCTGACGGTGGCGGGTATCGAGGCGGGCAGCGCCGCGCAGAAAGGCGGGCTCGCGGCCGGCGACAAGCTGCGCGCGATCGACGGCCGTCCGGTCGACAACGCGACGAGTTTCATCGACTACGTGAAGGGCCACGGCGGCAAGCCGGTCACGCTGACGGTCGAGCGCGGCGGCAAGAGCGACGCCATCACGATCACGCCCGAACTCAAGCGCGATGCGTCGAGCGGCAAGGATATCGGCCGGATCGGTGCGGCGCTGGCGAATCAGCTGCCGACCGTCGACGTTCGCTACGGCCCGTTCGAAAGCCTGCGGCTGGGCGTGAATCGCACCTGGGACATCAGCACGTATTCGCTGCGCATGTTCGGCCGCATGATCACCGGCGAGGCGTCGCTCAAGAATCTCTCCGGTCCGGTCACGATCGCCGATTACGCGGGCAAGAGCGCGCGGCTCGGTCCGACCGCTTTCATTTCCTTTCTGGCGCTCGTCAGTATCAGTCTCGGCGTGTTGAACTTGTTACCGATTCCGGTATTGGACGGTGGTCATCTGTTATATTATTTGGTTGAGGCCGTAACCGGCAAAGCGGTGTCCGATCGCTGGCAGCTGGTTCTGCAACGGGCGGGTCTGGTCTGCATCGTCTCGTTATCGATGATCGCCCTGTTCAACGACTTCGCTCGCCTGATCCGTTTTTGATCCACGTTGACAAATTCTGGCGTCGCTCATGGTGTATGTCATGGGGCGGCCGCCGGAACGAATGCAGCTTTACATACTGGGGAAGCACGTTGTTCAAACCTCATCGCTTTGTTCCTAAGACGGCCGTGGCCGCGGCGCTCGCCGCAACGGGCATGGCGGCACACGCCACCACGCCGTTCGTCGTGCAGGATATCCGGATCGAAGGGCTTCAACGCATCGAACCGGGCTCCGTGTTCGCGTATCTGCCGATCAAGCAAGGCGATACGTTCAGCGACGACAAGGCCTCCGAAGCGATCCGCGCGCTCTACGCAACCGGCTTCTTCAACGACGTCCAGATCGCGACGGAAGGCAACGTCGTGATCGTGCAGGTGCAGGAACGTCCCGCTATTTCGAATATCGATTTCGCCGGTCTGCACGAGTTCGACAAGGACACCATCGGCAAGGCGCTGCGTTCGGTCGGTCTGTCGCAAGGCCGCTCGTACGACAAGGCGCTGCTCGATCGCGCGGAGCAGGAGCTCAAGCGCCAATATCTGACGCGCGGGTTCTACGCGGCCGAAGTCACCACGACCGTGACGCCGGTGGACCGCAATCGCGTCGCCATTCTGTTCACCGTGGCGGAAGGCCCGAGCGCGAAGATTCGCCAGATCAACTTCGTCGGCAACAAGGTGTTCAGCTCGAGCACGCTGCTCGGCGAAATGCAGTTGTCCACGCCGAACTGGTTCTCCTGGTACACGAAGAGCGACCTCTACGCGAAGGAAAAGCTCACGGGCGACCTCGAAAATGTCCGCTCGTACTATCTGAATCACGGTTACCTCGAGTTCAGCATCGACTCCACGCAGGTGTCGATTTCGCCGGACAAGAAGGATATGTACCTGACCATCGCCGTGCACGAAGGCGAGCCGTACAAGGTCAGCAGCGTGAAGCTCGCGGGCAATCTGCTGGATCGCGAGACGGAGCTCAAGAAGCTCATCACGGTGAAGGAAGGCCAGCTGTTCTCGGCCGAGAAGCTGCAGGCCACCACCAAGGCCATCGTCGACAAGCTCGGCGAATACGGCTACGCGTTCGCGCAGGTCAATGCGCAGCCGGAAATCGATCAGGTTCATCACACCGTCGCGTTGACGCTGCAGGTCGATCCGAGCCGCCGCGTGTATGTGCGCCGCGTGAATATCGTCGGCAATACGCGTACGCGTGATGAAGTGGTGCGCCGCGAAATGCGTCAGCTCGAAAGCTCGTGGTTCGATTCGAGCCGTTTGGCGCTGTCGAAGGACCGTATCAATCGTCTCGGCTATTTCACGGACGTCGATGTCACGACCGTGCCGGTCGAAGGCACCGCCGACCAGGTCGACGTGGACGTGAAGGTCGCCGAAAAGCCGACCGGCGCGATCACGCTGGGCGCGGGCTTCTCGTCGACGGACAAGGTCGTGCTGTCGGCGGGCGTGTCGCAGGACAACGTGTTCGGTTCGGGCACGAGTCTGTCGGTGAACATCAACACCGCCAAGACGTACCGCACGCTGACGGTCACGCAGGTCGATCCGTACTTCACCATCGACGGTATCAAGCGCATTACCGACGCGTACTACCGCACGTATCAGCCGCTGTACTACTCGACGGATTCGAGCTTCAAGATCGTCACGATGGGCGCGGACACCAAGTTCGGTATCCCGTTCTCGGAGCAGGACACGGTGTTCTTCGGCGTCGGCGCCGAACAGAACACGATGGACGTCGATTCGGCCACGCCGCAGTCGTACATCAACTACGTGAACGAATTCGGCCGCGTGGTGAACAACTATCCGCTGACGGTGGGCTGGTCGCGCGACAATCGCGACAGCGCGCTGGTGCCGAGCCGCGGTTACTACATCCAGTCGAACGCGGAATACGGCACGCCGATCGGTAATACGACCTACGCCAAGTTCGACGCGCAGTTCCAGTATTACTACTCGTTCGCGCGCGGCTTCGTGCTCGGCTTCAACTTGCAGGGCGGCTACGGCAAGGGTCTCGACGGCCAGACGTACCCGATCTTCAAGAACTACTACGCGGGCGGTATCGGTTCGGTGCGCGGCTACTCGCCGAGTTCGCTGGGTCCGCGCGACGCGAAGACCAACGACCCGATCGGCGGCTCGCGCATGGCGGTGGGTAATATCGAACTGACGTTCCCGCTGCCGGGCACGGGGTACGACCGCACGCTGCGCGTCTTCACCTTCCTCGATGCCGGTAACGTCTGGGGCGACCCGAATCAGGGCGGCACGAGTTCGGGTGCGAACGGCCTGCGTTACGGCTACGGTCTGGGTCTCGCGTGGATTTCGCCGATCGGCCCGCTCAAGCTGAGCCTGGGTTTCCCGCTGCAGAAGCATGAAGGCGACCAGTATCAGAAGTTCCAGTTCCAGATCGGTACGGCGTTCTGACGCCCCGGCCCAACGTGCGGACTTCCATCATTTCGACGTACTGTGAGGAACACTTTGCGAACCGGTAAGCTTTCGAAACACATGGCGCTTGCGTTATCGATGTTTCTCGGCCTGGGCGCGGCGGCGAGCGCGAGCGCTCAGGAAGCGCGCATCGCGGCGGTCAATTCGGACCGCATCCTGCGCGAGTCTTCGGCGGCCAAGGCGGCACAGTCCAAGCTCGAGCAGGAATTCTCCAAGCGCGACAAGGCCTTGCAGGACATGGCGCAGCGTCTAAAGGCGATGTCGGACAACATCGACAAGAACGGCGCGAGCATGGCGCCGACCGATCGCGCGGCGCGTCAGCGCGACCTCGCCCAGCTTGACGCGGATTTCCAGCGCAAGCAGCGCGAATTCCGCGAAGACCTGAATCAGCGCCGCAACGAGGAACTCGCGGCGGTGTTGGACCGGGCGAACAAGGTCATCAAGCAGATTGCGGAACAGCAGCATTACGATCTGATTGTGCAGGAAGCGGTGTACGTGAGCCCGCGCATCGATATCACCGATCAGGTGCTGAAGGCGCTCGCCGCCGCGTCGCCGGGCGGCGCAAGCGGCACGAGCCAGAACTGACCAGGAGCAGCATACGCATGGCAGCAGGCATGGCGATCACGCTCGACGAACTGGTGAAGCGCTTCGGCGGCGAAGTGGTCGGCGATGGCGCGCATCGCGTCGGTGGGCTGGCGCCGCTCGACAAGGCGGGGCCCGCGCAACTCGCATTTCTCGCGAATCAGAAGTATCTGCCGCAGGTGGAGACCACGGCCGCCGGCGCGGTCCTGATCTCGCCCGCGGATATCGAAAAACTCAGCAAGCGCGACGGCGGTAATTTCATCGTCACGCCGAATCCTTACGCTTATTTCGCGCGCGTGGCGCAGGCGTTCATCGACCTGGCCGCGCCGAAGGCGGTGCCGGGCGTGCATCCAGGCGCGTATGTCGATCCGGCGGCCAAGGTCGCGGCGAGCGCCGTCATCGGGCCGCACGTCACGGTGGAAGCGGGCGCGGTGGTCGGCGAGCGCGTGAAGCTGGACGCGGGCATCGTGGTCGGACGCGGCGTGACGCTGGGCGACGACGTGCATCTGTATCCGAACGTCACGGTCTATCACGGCTGCAAGCTGGGCGCGCGTGTAATCGTTCACGCGGGCGCGGTGATCGGCGCGGACGGTTTCGGATTCGCGCCGGATTTCGTGGGCGAAGGCGATTCGCGCACTGGCACCTGGGTGAAGATTCCGCAGGTCGGCGCGGTCGATATCGCCGACGACGTCGAAATCGGCGCCAACACCACAATCGATCGCGGCGCGATGGCGGATACCGTCATCGAGCACAGCGTGAAGATCGATAATCTCGTGCAGATCGGCCATAACTGCCGCATCGGCGCGTACACGGTCATCGCCGGGTGCGCGGGCATCGCGGGCAGCACGACGATCGGCAAGCACTGCATGATCGGCGGCGCGGTCGGTATCGCGGGACACGTGACGCTGGCGGATTACGTGATCGTCACGGCGCAGTCAGGCGTGTCGAAATCGCTCACGAAGGCGGGCATGTACACCAGCGCGTTTCCGGCCGTGCCGCACGCGGACTGGAACAAGAGCGCCGCCGTGGTGCGCAATCTCGACAAGCTTCGCGACCGCATCAAGGCGCTGGAAACGGCGCTTGCCGAGCGCGACGGCGACGCGCCGGACAAAGCCTGAGCACGCAGACACGCATCACAGCAGCAAGCAAGAGCGGACCGGCCCGAGCCGCCAGAGCAGAGACGCAGACAAGGTATCCCACGCGGACGTGCGCCATCGGGCCGCGTCCGCAGTCAAATTTCCGCGCATGACACGCGCGCGAGCAGAATGACCATGAGCACAGAAAAAATCAATCTCGACATTCACAAGATCCTCACGCTGCTGCCGCATCGCTATCCGATCCTGCTCGTGGACCGCGTGCTCGAACTTGAGCCGCACAAGAGCATCAAAGCGATCAAGAACGTGACGATCAACGAGCCGTATTTTCAGGGCCATTTCCCGACGCGGCCGGTGATGCCGGGCGTGCTCATTCTGGAAGCGCTCGCGCAGACCGCGGCGCTGCTGACCTTCGCCGAAGAGCCGCACGATCCGGAGAAGACGCTGTATTACTTCGTCGGCATCGACGGCGCGCGCTTCAAGCGGGTCGTGGAACCGGGCGATCAGCTGGTGCTCAACGTCACGTTCGAGCGGTACATGCGAGGCATCTGGAAGTTCAAGGCGCGTGCCGAAGTGGATGGCGCGCTGGCCGCCGAAGCCGAGCTCATGTGTACCGTGAAGAACACCGACGCCTGAGTCTGACTCGAGCGTTTTGCGTTCCTGGATACGAGCAGCACGAACAGCATAGGCGAGGCAGCATGAGCAAGATTCACCCTACCGCGATCATCGAAGCGGGCGCGCAACTCGACGAATCCGTCGAGATCGGGCCGTACGCGATCGTCGGTGCGCACGTCGTCATCGGCGCGGGCACGACGGTCGGGTCGCATAGCGTGATCGAAGGTCACACGACCATCGGACGCAAGAACCGCATCGGCCATTACGCGTCGATCGGCGGACGTCCGCAGGACATGAAGTACAGGGACGAGCCCACGCGGCTCGAAATCGGCGACCGCAACACAATCCGCGAATTCACCACGCTGCATACCGGCACGACGCAGGATCAGGGCGTGACGTCGATCGGCAGCGACTGCTGGATCATGGCGTACGTGCACGTCGGCCACGATTGCCGGCTCGGCAACAACGTGATCATGTCGAGCAACGCGCAACTGGCGGGCCATGTCATCGTCGGCGATCACGCGATCGTCGGCGGCATGTCCGGCGTGCATCAGTTCGTGCGGATCGGCGCGCATTCCATGCTGGGCGGCGCATCGGCGCTGGTGCAGGACGTGCCGCCATTCGTCATCGCGGCGGGCAACAAGGCCGAGCCGCACGGCATCAACGTCGAAGGACTGCGTCGGCGCGGCTTTACGCCGGATGCCATCTCGGCGCTGCGTCAGGCGTATCGCATCGTGTACAAGAGCGGTTTGTCGCTCGAAGAAGCCAAGCTGCAACTCGCCGATCTCGGCGCGGCCGGCGGCGAGGGCGACGCGCCCGTCAAGGACTTCCTCGATTTCATCGCCACCTCGCAGCGCGGCATCATCCGCTAATCACGCCGCCCGATGACGCAGATCATTTCTCCGCCGCGCGTCGCAATGGTCGCCGGCGAGCCTTCTGGCGACCTGCTCGCGGCGTCGCTGCTCGACGGCCTTCGCCGGGTCCTGCCCGATGGCACGCGTTATAGCGGCATTGGTGGGCCGCGCATGAAGGCGGTCGGCTTCGAAGCGCACTGGCCGATGGACAAGCTCACCGTGCGCGGCTACGTCGAAGCGCTGAAGCATATCCCCGAGATTCTCGGCATCCGCAACGAGATCAAGCGGCAACTGCTTGCGGAACTGCCGTCGGTGTTCGTCGGCGTCGACGCGCCCGATTTCAATTTCGGGCTCGAGCAGCCGTTGCGCGAAGCCGGCATTCCGACCGTGCATTTCGTGTGTCCGTCGATCTGGGCGTGGCGCGGCGGGCGCATCAAGAAGATCGCCAAGGCCGTGGATCACATGCTCTGCGTGTTCCCGTTCGAGACCGCGATTCTGGACAAGGCGGGCGTGGCGTCGAGCTACGTCGGCCATCCGCTGGCCGATGAAATTCCGCTGGAGCCGGATGTCGCGGGCGCGCGGCGCGAACTGGGTATCGCGGAAGGCGGGCCGGTGATCACCGTGCTGCCGGGCAGCCGTCGATCGGAAATCGAACTGATCGGCCCGACGTTTTTCGACGCGATGGAGTTGATGCAACTCCGCGAACCCGGCGTGCGCTTTCTGATGCCTGCCGCCAATCCCGCGCTGCGCGAATTGTTGCAGCCGCTGATGGACGCGCATCCGCATCTGTCGCTGACGATCACCGATGGCCGCGCGCAAGCCGCGATGACCGCCGCCGACGCGATCCTCGTGAAAAGCGGCACGGTCACGCTGGAAGCCGCGCTGCTCAAGAAGCCGATGGTCATCTCGTACAAGGTACCCTGGCTGACGGGTCAGATCATGCGCCGGCAAGGCTATCTGCCGTACGTGGGTCTGCCCAACATTCTCGCGGGCCGCTTCGTGGTACCGGAAATCCTCCAGCACTTCGCGACGCCCGAGGCGCTTGCCGACGCCACGCTGAAACAGTTGAACGACGACGCCAACCGCCGTACCCTGACGGAAATCTTCACCGACATGCATATCGCGCTGCGGCAGAATACGTCGCAGAAGGCGGCGGAAGCCGTCGCGCGGGTGCTGGAAACGCGGAGACCGCGATAATGGCGCGTGCTGCCAAAGCCAATTCGACGCAGGGCGGACTCGACTTCAGTTCGCCGTTGGACGTGATTTGCGGCGTCGACGAAGCAGGGCGCGGGCCGCTCGCCGGACCGGTCGTGGCCGCCGCCGTGATCTTCGATCCGGCGAAGCCGCGCATCAACGGACTGGACGATTCCAAGGCGCTCTCGGCCAAGCGGCGCGAGGAGTTGTACGAGAAGATCGTCGATCGCGCGCTGGCGTTTTGCATCGCGTCGGCGAGCGTCGAGGAAATCGACACCATCAACATCCTGCACGCCAGCATGCTCGCGATGAAGCGCGCCGTGGAAAGCCTGTCCGTCATGCCGACGCTTGTCAAGGTCGACGGCAACCGCTGCCCGGTGCTGTCGATCCGCTCGGAAGCGGTCATCGGCGGCGATGCGCTGATCAAGCAGATTTCGGCGGCGTCGATTCTCGCGAAAGTCACGCGCGATCGCATGCTGGTCGACCTCCATCAAACCTTTCCGATGTACGGCTTCGACGTGCATTCGGGCTACGGCACGCCGCAGCATCTGAAGGCGCTGCGCGAACATGGGCCGTGCGTGCATCATCGGCGTTCGTTTGCGCCGGTACGCGAGGCGCATGCGCGCCTGGGTTCGGTGTTGCCGGAAATCGCGCCGGAAGTGCTCGAAGTCAGCGCCGACCTCGAAGGCGACTCGGACGCGCTCGCGTTCTGAGCGGCGTTCCGCGTCTGTCATTCATCTCAACGTGAAATCCATCACTTCGCGGGACAACCCGCTCTACAAACGCCTGAAGGCGCTCGCCGGTTCGACGGCGCAGCAGCGTCGCAGCGGGCACGCATTGCTCGAAGGCCTGCATCTCGCCTCCGCTTATCTCGATACGGCGGGCTAGCCGGAAAGCTGCGTCGTCCCGAAGGCGCGCTCGCTCACGACGAAGCACGCGAGATCGTCGCCCGCATCGAGGAAAAACGTGTGATCGTGCTGCCCGATGCCTTGTTCGGTCAGCTATCGAGCGTCGTGCACGGCGTCGGCATGTTGTTGCTGGTCGAGAAAATCGACGCCGCGATGCCCGAACGCGTGACCGACACCTGCGTGATTCTCGACGGCATTCAGGACGCGGGCAACGTCGGCTCGATTCTGCGCAGCGCGGCGGCGGGCATCAAGCATGTGTTCTGCGCGCCGGGCACGGCTTACGCGTGGTCGTCGAAGGTGCTGCGCTCGGGCATGGGCGCGCATTTTCTGCTGGATATCTTCGAGGATGTTGAGCCGGACGGTTTGATCGCGCGTCTCGATGCGCCGGTCACCATCACCGATTCGCATGGCGCCACCGCGATCTACGATTGCGATCTGTCGGGCGCGCTCGCGTGGGTGTTCGGCAACGAAGGCGCGGGCGTGTCGCAAATCTGGCGCGATGCCGTGACGCATCGCGTGACGATTCCTCAACCGGGCGGCATGGAATCGCTGAACGTGGCGGCTGCGGCGGCGATCTGTCTGTTCGAGCAGTGCCGCCAGCAGCGCTAGTGAACGCTCAATAGTGGGACGGGCGTTCTGGCTTGATTTCCTGCAGGATCGTCGTGGCGATTTCCTCGATCGACTTGTGCGTCGACGACAGCCACTTGATGCCTTCGCGCTTCATCATCGATTCGGCTTCGTTGATCTCGAAGCGGCAGTTTTCGATCGCCGCGTACTTGCTGCCCGGCCGGCGCTCGTTGCGAATCTCGGCCAGACGTTGCGGATCGATCGACAACCCGAACATCTTCGTGCGATGTTCGAGCAGCGGCGTGGGCAACTTGCCGCGTTCGAAGTCTTCCGGAATCAGCGGATAGTTCGCCGCCTTCACGCCGTACTGCATGGCAAGATAAAGGCTCGTCGGCGTCTTGCCGCTGCGCGATACGCCGACCAGAATCACATCGGCTTCGGCGAGATTGCGGTTCGACTGGCCGTCGTCGTGCGCGAGCGAGAAGTTGATCGCCTCGATACGGTTCTTGTATTCCTCGGTGTCCGCGTTCTGGTGGACGCGGCCCATTGCGTGCGTCGACTTGATTTCGAGTTCGTGTTCCAGCGGCTCGATAAAGGTCTGGAACATGTCCAGCACCAGCGCGTTGCATCCCTTGACGACTTCGTTCGAGGCGCTATCGACCAGCGTGGTGAACACGATCGGCCTGCGCCCGTCGAGCGCGACGGCTTCGTTGATCTTCTGCACGGTCGCATAGGCCTTGTCGATCGAATCGACGAAGGGCACGTGCACGAGCCGGAATTTCTGGTCGAACTGGGCGAGGATCGAATGCGCGAAGGTTTCGGCAGTGATCCCGGTACCGTCGGAAACGATGAATACGGAAGGCGGCATCGGCGGATGGAATCGTAAAGAGGGAACGAGTTGAAGCGAAGCGGCTCAAATGCTGTCAAACAATCACGCCAGGGTCATGGCGCCGGAATGACCTGTGTTAAGGTAACTGACCTTTTGGTTCAAGGCGGCAGCGTGTACGCTGTCCCACCAACAGGCGTCAAAGATCTCGATTTTGCCTCGGAATGACTGCCTTGGCCGAGACTATTTTGAAAACCGGCAAGGTAGAATAGCGGGAAACCTGTTCGATAAGCAATTGCGGACAAATTGATTCGGATTTTCGTCAAATCGCGGTCGTTTCGTTGCTTTTCGTTACTCAAAGCCACGTTTTCGAGCAGATTTCCCGACCTCCCGTTTCTTTTTGATCGTGCCTCGTTCTGACGGCGCGAGTCTCCCCGAATGCTTATCAAACAGGTTGTGCGAGATGCGCGTGCGTTTCCAATGAACGCCCGCGCATGTGAGCCCACTCGTGCGATCGAGAATTCCATCCACCTTAGGGGCTTGTATGACTAACGCAGTTAATGTTGCGAACGATGTCGCAAAGGATCAGGCGTATGTAGTTCCATTCGAGCAGTTGCGAATGACCGACGTGGAAATCGTCGGCGGCAAGAACGCGTCGCTCGGCGAAATGATCAGCCAGCTTTCCGAAGCCGGCGTTCAGGTGCCGATGGGTTTCGCGACGACCGCGCTCGCCTTTCGCGACTTCCTCCAGCACAACGATCTGACGGACCGCATCGCCAAACGTCTCAAGACGCTCGACGTCGACGACGTGAAAGCGCTCGCCGAATGCGGCAAGGAAATCCGCCAGTGGATCGTCGACGCGCCGATGCAGCCGCGTCTCGAAGACGAAATCCGCCGTCAGTTCGACATCCTGCAGAACGGCTCGCCCGACGAACTCTCGTTCGCCGTGCGTTCGTCCGCGACCGCGGAAGACTTGCCCGACGCATCGTTCGCCGGTCAGCAGGAAAGCTATCTGAACGTGGTCGGCATCGAAGACGTGCTCGATCGCATGAAGCACGTGTTCGCGTCGCTGTATAACGACCGCGCCATTTCTTATCGCGTCCACAAGGGCTTCACGCACGCGGAAGTCGCGTTGTCGGCGGGCGTGCAGCGCATGGTCCGTTCGGACGTCGGCGCGGCCGGCGTGATGTTCACCATCGACACCGAATCGGGCTTCAAGGAAACCGTGTTCATCACGTCGAGCTACGGCCTGGGCGAAACGGTCGTGCAGGGCGCCGTGAATCCGGACGAGTTCCACGTCTTCAAGCAGACGCTCGCGCAGGACAAGTATCCGATCATCCGTCGCTCGATCGGCTCGAAGCTCATCAAGATGGAATTCACCAATCCGGGCGAACCGGGCCGCGTGAAGACCGTCGATGTGGCGCACGAGCAGCGCAACCGCTTCTCGATCACCGACGAAGACGTCATCCAACTGGCGAAGTACGCGGTCATCATCGAAAAGCACTACGAGCGTCCGATGGACATCGAGTGGGGCAAGGACGGCCGCGACGGCAAGATCTTCATTCTCCAGGCGCGCCCGGAGACGGTGAAGAGCCAGTCGACCGGCAAGGCCGAAATGCGCTTCAAGCTTAAGGGCCAGTCGCAAGTGCTGGCGACGGGCCGCGCGATCGGTCAGAAGATCGGCGCGGGTCCGGTACGCGTCATTCACGATCCGTCGGAAATGGAACGCGTGCAACCGGGCGACGTGCTGGTTGCCGACATGACCGACCCGAACTGGGAACCGGTGATGAAGCGCGCATCGGCCATCGTGACGAATCGCGGCGGGCGTACTTGCCACGCGGCGATCATCGCGCGTGAACTGGGCGTGCCGGCGGTGGTCGGCTGCGGCGACGCGACCGACGTGCTGAAGGACGGCGCGCTGGTTACCGTGTCGTGCGCGGAAGGCGACGAAGGCAAGATCTACGACGGCCTGCTCGAAACCGAAGTGACGGAAGTGCAGCGCGGCGAACTGCCGAAGATTCCCGTCAAGATCATGATGAACGTCGGCAATCCGCAACTCGCATTCGACTTCGCGCAGTTGCCGAACGCGGGTGTGGGTCTCGCGCGCCTCGAATTCATCATCAACAACAACATCGGCGTGCATCCGAAGGCGATTCTGGAGTACCCGAACATCGACGCCGACCTGAAGAAGGCGGTCGAGAGCGTCGCGCGCGGTCATGCATCGCCGCGTGCGTTCTATGTCGACAAGCTGACCGAAGGTATCGCCACGATCGCGGCGGCGTTTTATCCGAAGCCCGTTATCGTGCGTCTGTCGGACTTCAAGTCGAACGAGTACAAGAAGCTGATCGGCGGTTCGCGCTACGAGCCGGACGAAGAAAATCCGATGCTCGGTTTCCGTGGCGCATCGCGTTACATCGCGGAAGACTTCGCCGAAGCGTTCCATATGGAATGTATCGCGCTGAAGAAGGTGCGCGAGGAAATGGGTCTGGACAACGTCGAGATCATGGTGCCGTTCGTGCGGACGCTGAAGCAGGCGGATCGCGTGGTCGAACTGCTGAAGAAGTTCGGTCTGGAGCGCGGCAAGAACGGCCTCAAGCTCGTGATGATGTGCGAAGTGCCGTCCAACGCGATTCTCGCCGAGCAGCTCCTGGAGCGCTTCGACGGCTTCTCGATCGGCTCGAACGACCTGACGCAGCTGACGCTCGGCCTCGACCGCGACTCGGGCATGGAAGTGCTCGCGGCGGACTTCGACGAGCGCGACGAAGCGGTGCAGTTCATGCTGAAGCGCGCCATTGAAACGTGTCTGCGGATGAAGAAGTACGTCGGTATCTGCGGTCAGGGTCCGTCGGACCATCCGGATCTGGCCGAATGGCTGGCGAAGGAAGGCATCGAATCGATGTCGCTAAATCCGGACACGATCATCGATACGTGGCAGCAATTGGCGAAGACCTTGTCAAAATAGGTCGATGACGCACCTTTCCACTTGCTTTCGGATTGGTGCAGCGTGATATAAAAAACACCCCGGAACGTTCCGGGGTATTTTCGTTTGGAGACCGATGATGGAAACGGGCGGGCTGATGTGGTGGGTCGCGGCGGGCGCGCTGATCTTCGCGGAGTTGTTCACCGGCACGTTCTATCTGCTCATGATCGCGCTTGGGATGATCGCGGGCGGCATCGCCTATGTGATCGGCGCGATGCCGCATGTGCAGATGGGCGCGGCGGCGTTGATCGCGCTGATCGCGGTCGCGGTGTTGTGGCGCTCGCGCTTCGGCAACTGGAAGCGCCGCGATGCCTCGCACGATGCCGCCGTCAATCTCGACATCGGCGCGACGCTCGAAGTCGATCAATGGCGCGATCGCCGCGCGCGTGCGATGTATCGCGGCGCGCAGTGGGACGTGGAGCTCGCGCCGGGCGAGACGGAGGGCGCGCGGATTTATCGCATCACGGCGCTCGAGGGCAATCGCCTGATCGTCGCGGCCAAACGCTAGTCTGATAAGGAGAAGAATGTCCATGTACTTCGCGCTGATCGTGCTCATCATCGCGATCGTGATCGTCTCGAAAACGGTCAAGATCGTGCCTCAACAGCATGCCTGGATCATGGAGCGGCTTGGCCGCTATCACGCCACGCTCTCGCCTGGCCTGAATATCGTGCTGCCGTTCATCGACCGCATCGCGTACAAGCACGTGCTCAAGGAGATTCCGCTCGAAGTGCCGAGTCAGGTCTGTATCACGCGCGACAACACGCAATTGCAGGTCGATGGCGTACTGTACTTCCAGGTCACCGATGCGATGAAGGCCTCGTATGGATCGAGCAACTTCGTGTTCGCGATCACGCAGCTTTCACAGACCACGCTGCGTTCGGTCATCGGCAAGCTGGAACTCGACAAGACTTTCGAGGAGCGCGATTTCATCAACCAGAGCATCGTCAATGCGCTGGACGAAGCGGCGTCGAACTGGGGCGTGAAGGTGCTGCGCTACGAGATCAAGGATCTGACGCCGCCGAAGGAAATTCTTCACGCCATGCAGGCGCAGATCACGGCCGAACGCGAAAAACGCGCGCTGATCGCGGCATCGGAAGGGCGCAAGCAGGAGCAGATCAATCTGGCGTCGGGGGCGCGCGAGGCGGCGATTCAGAAGTCGGAAGGCGAACGTCAGGTGGCGATCAATCAGGCGCAGGGCGAGGCGGCCGCGATTCTCGCGGTGGCGGAGGCGAACGCGCATGCCATCGAAAAAATTGGCGCTGCCATTCAGACGACGGGCGGCATGGAGGCGGTGAATCTCAAAGTAGCGGAGCAGTATGTCGGCGCGTTCGGCAATCTGGCGAAGCAGGGGAACACGCTGATCGTGCCGGGCAACATGTCCGATATGAGCTCGATGATCGCGTCGGCGCTGGCGATCGTGAAGGGCGATGGCGGCGGTCTGATCAAGAAGAGTTAAAAGCAAACGGGGCGCCTTGAAGCGCCCCGTTTCGTTTTACCGTGCCGCCGTCCGCATCAACCGCGCGCGCTCGCGATCCCAGTCGCGCTTCTTCTCGGTCTCGCGCTTGTCGTGCAGCTTCTTGCCCTTCGCCAGACCGATCTCGCACTTCACGCGGCCTTCCTTGTAGTGGAAGTTCAGCGGCACGAGCGTATTTCCGCGCTGCTCAACCTTGCCGATCAGCTTGTCGATCTGATCGCGATGCAGCAGCAGCTTGCGCGTGCGCACCGGATCGAGATTGGCGAATTTCGACGCCTCGGGCAGCGGGCTGATATGCGTGCCGATCAGAAACAGCTCGCCCGCCTTGATGACGACGTAACCTTCCTTAATCTGCCCGCGCCCGGCGCGCAGCGCCTTGACTTCCCAGCCTTCGAGCACGAGACCGGCTTCGTAGCGCTCTTCGATAAAGTAATCGAAGAAGGCTTTTCTGTTGTCGATGATGCTCATGAATGGAAAGTGCTCAACTCGTTTAAAATCACGATTTTAGCAGCGCGTCGTCCCGCAGACGAAGCCACGCCGCGTCGTTCGTCGCGCCGCAGCCCGAAAAAGTCACCCGAAGCCACCGCCGCGCCTATGGCAGACGTCCAAAAAACCGTATTGATCCGCCATTCAGCGGAAGAAATGTTCGACCTCGTCACCGATGTCGCCGATTACCCCAATTTCCTGCCGTGGTGCGGCGGCGTGGAAATCGGCCGGCACGACGAGACGGGCATGGAAGCGAAGATCGACATCAGCTTCAAGGGTATCAAGCAGCATTTCGCCACGCGCAATGTGAACAAACGGCCGACCTCCATCGATATGGAGTTCCTGAGCGGCCCTTTCAAGAAGTTCACCGGTTCCTGGCGCTTCATTCCGCTGCGCGCGGACGCCTGCAAGATCGAATTCGCGCTGCATTACGAGTTCTCCAACGTGATTCTGGAGAAGCTTATCGGGCCGGTGTTCAACCATATCGCCAATACTTTCGTCGATTCCTTCGTGAAGCGCGCGGATCAACGCTACGGCAAGAAATGAGTCTGCATATCGATGTGTGTTACGGCTTGCCCGATGGCGCGAGTTTTTCGGGGCGCGTGGATCTCGCCGACGGCGCGACCGTGCGCGAGGCGATCGACGCGAGCGGCGTGCTGGTGCGGCATCCGGACATCGATCTGACAACGCAGAAGGTCGGCGTGTTCGGCAAGCTGCGCGCGCTCGACGCGGCGCTCGACGATCTGGATCGCGTGGAAATCTATCGTCCGCTGAAAGTCGATCCGAAAACCGCGCGGCAACGTCGCGTGGACAAGACGCGCAAGGCCGGATCGATCGAAGGGCGCAAGTGGCAGTCGAAGGAATCGCGCTGAACCGGCGCTAGAGCGCGGGCGCTTCGTGGCCCGCGGAAGGCGGCGCGTCGGTCCGATGCTGCCGCACCAACCAGCACACGCCCGTCACCAGCAGCACGACCGCCAGCACTTCCGGCAGGCGCGGCATGCGGTGTTCGTAGACGAACGCGTACAGCAACGCGAAGAGCGTCTCGAAGACGATCATCTGTCCGGAAAGCGTGAGCGGCAGACGCTTCGCCGCCGCATTCCACAGCATAATATTGCCGACCCACGATCCGATCGTCGTAAGCGCGGCGCAGACGATCCAGAACGACTGCCAGCGCTCGGCGGACACGGTCGCCTGCACCGTCCCGGCGGGCAGCATCCAGACGATCAGGCCGAGCAGCGCGCCGAGCACGCCCGTCACGATTCCCCACAGCACCGACCATTCGTTGCCGTCGAAGTGATCGTTGGCCTGCAAATAACGCGCGTTGACGACCGCGTACCACGTCCACGCGGCCAGCGCGCCGACCGCGCACGCGAGGCCCGCCAGCCGGGTGAAGACGCTCGCGGCGTTGGCGTCGTCGGCGTGGGTGAGCACGTCGCGGAACACGTCGAGATTGATGCACGCGATGCCCGCGACCACCAGCGCCAGCGGCCCAACCAGTCGTCGCAAGTCGACCGCGCCGTGGTCGCGCCGGCCGGCGAGCGTCACCGTGACGGGCAAAACCCCCACGATCAGCGACGACGGCGCGATGCCGACCAGTTGCACGGCGCTGGCCAGCAGCATGTAGTACAGCAGGTTGCCGACCAGCGCGAGCTTGGCCAGCGCGACGAGATCCGCGCGGGTAAGTTTGGCCGTGAGCCGCCGCGCAAACGGCAACGCGACCGCCAGCGACACGATTCCGTACATCAGATAGCGCCCGACGCTCAGCGTCAGAGGCGAAAAATCCGGCAGCAGTCGCGGCGCGAGAAAGATGAAACCCCAGATCGCACCCGCACCCATCCCGTAGAACACACCGCGCCGCATTGCCCGACTCCCTGCTTCGAATTCATTTGACGGCGCGAAGCTTAGCATGCGGCTATAGGCACCCGTCTTGTTCAAACGTGCACCGCGATGACGCAGAAACGACGCGCGCGGGCGGTGCGGTTTTTGCATCAAATCGGCCTAAGCTGCTGTTCGGACAGTGAAAACCCGAAGAAGTATCGGTATAATCTTGCTTTTGCGCCCATAGGATTTGCCATGCGTCTGATCCAGAAAGCACTCACGTTCGATGACGTGCTCCTCGTGCCCGCCTTTTCCAACGTTTTGCCGCGCGATACCAGCCTGAAATCCCAGCTGACTCGCAACATCTCCCTGAATATGCCCCTCGTGTCCGCCGCAATGGACACGGTCACCGAAGGCCGGCTCGCCATCGCGATGGCGCAGATGGGCGGCATCGGCATCGTCCATAAGAATCTCACCGCCAAGGAACAGGCCCGCGAAGTCGCGAAAGTGAAGCGCTTCGAGTCCGGCGTCGTGCGCGATCCGATCACGGTGCCGCCGACCATGCGCGTGCGCGACGTCATCGCGCTGACGCAGCAGCACGGCATCTCGGGCTTTCCGGTGGTGGAGGGCGCGCAGCTCATCGGTATCATTACGAATCGCGATTTGCGTTTCGAGGAGCGTCTGGACGAGCCGGTGCGCAACATCATGACGCCGCGCGAACGTCTGGTGACGGTGCGCGAAGGCACGTCGCTGGCCGAGGCGAAGGCGCTGATGCACAGCCATCGTCTGGAGCGCGTGCTGGTGGTGAACGACGCATTCGAACTGCGCGGCCTGATGACGGTGAAGGACATCACCAAGCAGACCGAAAACCCGGATGCCTGCAAGGACGAAGACGGCAAGCTGCGCGTGGGTGCGGCGGTGGGCGTCGGTGCCGACAACGAAGAGCGCGTGGAACTGCTCGCGGCGGCGGGCGTCGACGTGATCGTGGTCGATACGGCGCACGGCCATAGCCAGGGCGTGCTGGAGCGCGTGCGCTGGGTCAAGCAAAACTATCCGAAGGTGCAGGTGATCGGCGGCAATATCGCGACGGCGGCGGCGGCGAAGTCGCTGGTCGAATACGGCGCGGATGCGGTCAAGGTCGGCATCGGCCCGGGCTCGATCTGCACGACGCGGATCGTCGCGGGCGTGGGCGTGCCGCAGATCACGGCGATCGCCAACGTGTCGGAAGCGCTGCGCGGTACGGGCATTCCGGCGATCGCGGACGGCGGCGTGCGCTTTTCGGGCGATGTCTCCAAGGCGCTCGCGGCAGGCGCGAATGTCGTGATGATGGGCAGCATGCTCGCCGGCACGGAAGAATCGCCGGGCGACGTGTTTCTGTATCAGGGTCGCCAGTACAAGGCGTATCGCGGCATGGGTTCGGTCGGCGCGATGAAGGACGGCGCGGCGGATCGCTACTTCCAGGACAATTCGGCGAATATCGACAAGCTCGTGCCGGAAGGCATCGAAGGCCGCGTGGCCTACAAGGGCTCGGTCAACGCCATTCTGTTCCAGGTCGTCGGCGGCGTGCGCGCGAGCATGGGTTACTGCGGTTGCCGCACCATCGCCGAACTGCACGACAAGGCGGAATTCGTGCAGATCACGGCGGCGGGCATGCGCGAATCGCATGTCCATGACGTGCAAATCACGAAAGAAGCGCCCAACTATCACGTCGATTAACCCAGTCGCTCATCGCGCAGGCCGATCATGAAACCGTTGCTGCGGGTCGTGCTTTTCGTCAATGCCCTGATTTTCCTGGCGTTCGGCGTGCTGTTCGTGCTGACGCCCTGGTCAGGGCTGTACGACGCGTTGCAACTGGCTTCGATGCGCGTGGAGCCGGTGTTCGCCGGGCAGTTGTTCGGCATCGCGCTGCTCGGTCTGGCGTGGCTCGCGTTTCACGCGGCGATCGACGGCGCGCTAACCGCCCGCGCGGCGCGAGTGGCGGGGCATGTGCAGTGGCTGTCGGGCATCGTCGTGATGGTCTGGCTGCTCGGTTTGCACACGCCGCAAGTCGATGGCTTCGGCCAGATGAGCGCGGCGGCCGTCGGCGTCGTGTTGCTGGTGGTCGGGCTCGGCAGCGTGCGCTTGTCGTCGGCGGTGCGGCGGCGCGAGCGCGCGGAGAAGGCCGGCGCGGCATCGGCGGATCGCGCGGAAAAGCGTGCCGCCAAGACGCGCAAGACTACGCCCGCCGTCGAAACGAGCACGGTATCGCCGCCGGATTCCGCACTGCGTCCGTCGGCGCGTGCGCCGAATGCGTCGGCGGTCGATCCGGTCACCGGACGCGTCGTCGATTCGACGGCGCCTATCGTGGCGCACCACGGAATGGACGGCGGCGCGGTCGATCCGTGACGGGCGGCACGCTCGATCCGCTCACGGGCCGCACGTTCGATCCCGTCAGCGGACGAGAAATCGATCCGGTGACGGGCAAGCGCATCGAGCCGGTCATCAGCGGGGATATCGATCCGGCGACGGGCCGGCGCATCGATCCGCTGACCGGCCGCGCCACCGCCGATCCGGCGAGCGGAGCGCCGCGCTGAGCGCGCGCATGCAGGACATACCAGAACGGTCGGCCACTGCGCCGGCCGTCGATTTATCTGCCGTCGTGGCGCGCCAGCGCGTCGTGTCGGCGCCCACATCATTCGTTCACTTAGCCTTTGGCCGCAGCCATGCACGACAAAATCCTGATCCTCGATTTCGGCTCCCAAGTCACCCAGCTGATCGCCCGGCGCATCCGCGAGTCGCACGTCTATTCGGAAATTCATCCGTACGACGTCGACGAATCGTTCATCCGCGAATTCGCGCCGAAGGGCATCATCCTGTCGGGCGGCCCGAACTCGGTCACCGAAGCGAATTCGCCGCGCGCGCCGCAAATCGTCTTCGATCTCGGCGTGCCGGTGCTGGGCATCTGCTACGGCATGCAGACGATGGCCGAACAGCTCGGCGGCAAGGTCGAACTCGGCAAGCTCCGCGAGTTCGGCTATGCGGAAGTGCAAGCGCTCAATCACACGGGCTTTCTGGAAGGCATCGCCGATTTCGCGAACGCGCAGAGCGAACCGATGCTCAAGGTCTGGATGAGCCACGGCGACAAGGTCGCGGACATGCCGGCCGGCTTCAAGCTGATGGCGTCGACGCCGTCGTGCCCGATCGCCGCAATGGCCGACGACGACCGTCGTTTCTACGGCGTGCAATGGCATCCGGAAGTCACGCACACGGTGAAGGGCAAGCAGATGCTCGACCGCTTCGTGCTCGAACTGTGCGGCGCGAACGCCGACTGGGAGATGGGCCATTACATCGATGAAGCCGTCGAGAAGATTCGCGCGCAAGTCGGCAAGGAACACGTGATTCTCGGCCTGTCGGGTGGCGTGGATTCGTCGGTGGTGGCGGCGCTGCTGCATCGCGCGATCGGCGATCAGCTGACGTGCGTGTTCGTCGATCACGGTCTGCTGCGTCAGGACGAAGCCACACAGGTGATGTCGACGTTCGCCGATCACCTCGGCGTGAAGGTCATCCATGTCGACGCGAGCGAAGTGTTCCTGCAAAAGCTCGCCGGCGTGACCGATCCGGAAGCGAAGCGCAAGATCATCGGCGCGGAATTCGTCGAAGTGTTCCATCAGGAATCGGACAAGCTGACGGACGCGAAGTGGCTCGCGCAGGGCACGATTTATCCGGACGTGATCGAATCGGCGGGCAAGGGAAAGAAGGGCGCGCACACGATCAAGAGCCACCACAACGTTGGCGGTCTGCCGGAAACGCTGAACCTGAAGCTGCTCGAACCGCTGCGCGAACTCTTCAAGGACGAAGTGCGCGAACTCGGCGTGAAGCTCGGTCTGCCGCCCGCGATGGTGTATCGCCATCCGTTCCCGGGACCGGGCCTTGGCGTGCGGATTCTCGGCGAAGTGAAGCGCGAGTTCGCCGATTTGCTGCGTCGCGCGGATGCGATTTTCATCGAGACGCTGCGCAATACCATCGACAAGGAGACGGGCAAGTCGTGGTACGAACTCACGAGTCAGGCGTTCGCGGTGTTCCTGCCGGTGAAGAGCGTCGGCGTGATGGGCGACGAGCGCACTTACGAATACGTCGTCGCGCTGCGCGCGGTGCAAACGCTCGATTTCATGACCGCGCACTGGGCGCATCTGCCGCATGAATTGCTCGGACATGTGAGCAATCGGATCATCAATGAAGTGCGTGGCGTGAATCGTGTTGTGTATGACATTTCGGGGAAACCGCCGGCGACGATTGAGTGGGAGTGATTTCGCCGCATTAAGTATAGGAAATTGTCGCAGCGTGTTGGTTTCATGCCGACTACGCTGCGGCATTTTTCTGGGACTAACGCTTAGTAGTAGAAACGGTTAGCAAGGCCGCGCCCAGCTTGATACCTTGAGCGCGGACATCGACTGCAAGCCTCGCAAGTACCATCACCGGCACGGGATCTGGCATGTTGCGCCTGACGGCACTTGTGGCTTCCTGGTGAGCAACGGCACCTGCAGCGAGTGCGTAATACCCGACCACGCGCTGATCCGCATCCTCTACGACGAACGTCCTGCTGGCTCCGTTGAGGTGATTCGTCAAGGCGCGTCGTCTTAGCCAATCGTCCAAGGATGGTTCGCCACAAGTAAACTCATCGAGTAAATGTGTTGCAGTGAGTGACGTCGGTGCTGAAAGCTGCATAGTTACGCTTTGCCTGTACTCCACGGAGCTTTAATCGCCATGAGGCGCTCAAGGCCAGGGTTACTTTCTTGTGGTGCATCGAGCAAAGCAGTGAACTGCTGGAACTTGTTCTCGTCCAGCGCAAAAAAGACTTGATCCAGCACGATTGCTTTTGCACGCTCGCAGGCGACTTCCAGCATAAAGTCCGAACGATTCTTGCCAAGCAGCCGAGCAGCGTGGTCAATCAAGTCGCGCTGTTCGGGCAGCGCCTGCAAGTTGATAGAAGCGTCACGCATGGCATCCTCCTTTGTTGTAAAGACACAGCTACACATTTTATGTCTGCGTGTAGTATTGTCAATACGCAGCCTGAGGGGGCGGACAGCGCGACATATCGTGTCGGGTCGGGTGCGCTACAGTATTCAGCCATTGCGCAAGTCATTGAGCAATTGGGTCCCAACCGCTTCTTCAGCGATAGCCAAGCCTCATCGCTCCATAGTGATGCTCAGCGCAGCATCCCAGGACGCGCCCACCGGTTTGCCAATCAACTCGTGCCGTTCCGGTGATGCCAATGCGACTGCAGCGTCGTAATCGGCGGAGCTGAATCGCCAGGGACTGGCATTCCAGATGCGCATGATCAGGTTGTCACCGGCATCTATGTTGAGCGAGAAGTGGCGGGCGGGATTCAAAGCAAATGCAGCGCACGCCATCCGTCAACTTGCGTGACGATATGTGTATCACTACAGCACCGCATTCAGACATATTGCGTCCGAACACATCGCTCTTCTTCGCCCTCTACCCCGACGAAGCCACCGCCCTTCGTCTCACCGATCTGGCCGCGCGGCTTCGCGTCGAACACGCACTGAAGGCGAGGGCGATTCCATCCGATCGCCTGCACGTCACGCTGCATCACCTCGGCGCGTTCGATGGCCGGCCGGCCGATATCGTCGAGCACGCGCGACGCGTCGCATCGACCATCCGGCTGCCTGCCGTCGACATCACGCTCGACCACATCGAAAGCTTCTCGGGCGGACGCGGCAAACATCCGCTCGTCCTCGCGGGAAACGCAAGCGAATCGCTTGTCGAACTCGAGCAGACGCTCGGAAAAGCGCTCGACGCAGCGCGCATCGACAGCAAACGCCATCCGCATTTCACCCCGCACGTCACGCTGCTTTACGACGAACGCCGCATCGCCCGGCAAACGGTGCAACCCGTGACATGGACCGCGACCGAATTCGCGCTCGTGCGCAGTTTTCTCGGCCAATCGCGGTATGAAATCGTCGTGCGCTGGCCGCTCGGCGCGTGAATTGAACGAAACTACCCGTACAGGAGGGTTTCGCGGATTTTTCTAACGGGTTATGGTTCGTCTATCGGAATGAATCGATACGAACCGCTTACATGACCCAATCCCCGCTGCTGCACATCACGCCCGACACGCATCACGTCCAGATCGATCTCGTCTACGCGACCGATCGCAATCTCACCGGCAAGCCCATCTACAAAGCCGCGCATTGTCTGCTGCTCGCACCGGCCGAAGCCGCGTTGCGCCGCGCGGTCGGCATCGCGCAGAGCTTCGGCATGTCGATCAAGATTTTCGATGCCTATCGTCCGCCGCAAGCGCAGCAAAAACTGTGGGACTTTCTGCCCGATCCGACCTTCGTCGCGCCGCTCGATCGCGGCTCGAATCACAGTCGCGGCACCGCGCTCGATCTCACGCTCGTCGATGCAGACGGCCACGAACTCGACATGGGCACCGGTTTCGACGCGATGGTCCCCGAGTCCGAACATTTTCATGCGGGATTGCCGGAGCATGTCCAGCGCAATCGCACGCTGCTGTTGGGCGTGATGCACGGCGCGGGCTTCACGCATATCAAGAGCGAGTGGTGGCATTACGAATTGCCAGGCTCGCGCGAACTTGCTTTGATCGACAACGACGAAAGCGGCCCGCTGCGGCTGATGTAATCCGACTTCACGAGGACGAAATCACATGAAAAAAGCATGGGCAGCGGTCCTGTTCGCAGCGGCGCTGGGTTTGACCGGTATGCAGACGACGCACGCGGCAACGCCGAAGGACATGTTCGTGATGGCGACGCTGCTCGACGAATTCACTTCGCTCGATCCGGGCGAAATCTACGAACTCGTGCCGGAAGAGTACGTCGCGAATACCTACGACCGGCTGATTCGCGTCGATCTGAAAGATCCTTCGAAATTCAACGGCGATGTCGCGCAGTCGTGGACCGTGAGCCCGGACGGTCTCACGTTCACCTTTAAGCTTCGCCCGGGCCTCAAGTTCCATTCGGGCAATCCGCTGACGGCCGATGACGTCGCGTGGTCCATTCAACGCACGGCGCTGCTGGACAAAGGCGCGGCCGCGGTGCTCGCGGGCATCGGGCTGACCAAGGCCAACGCGATGCAGAACGTGAAGAAGATCGACGACACCACGGTCTCCATCATGACGGATCAGCGTTACGCGCCGACGTTCGTGCTGAACGTGCTCGGCTCGTGGCCGGCGTCGGTGGTGGATCGCAAGCTCGTCGAATCGCACGCGAAGGGCAGCGACTACGGCAACGAATGGCTCAAGACCAATGAAGCCGGCTCGGGCGCGTACAAGCTCGTCAAATGGACGGCGAACGACAGCATCGTGTTGCAGCGCTTCGACGGTTATCGCATTCCGCTCGCGATGAAGCGCATCGTACTGCGTCACGTGACCGAAGCCGCGAGCCAGCGTCTGATGATCGAAAACGGCGATATCGACGTGGCGCGCGATCTCAGCCCCGACGATCTCGACACGCTCTCGAAAGCGGGCAAGATCAACGCGACCGCCGTGCCGCAGGCGACGCTGATGTATCTCGGTCTGAACAACAAGAACCCGAATCTCGCCAAGCCCGAAGTCTGGGAAGCGATGAAGTGGCTGATCGATTATCAGGGCATCCAGAAGAACGTGATCCGCACGACGTACAAGGTGCATCAGGCGTTCTTGCCCGAGGGCTTTCTCGGCGCGGACAACGAGAATCCGTACACCAGGATGTCGCGAAGGCGAAGGCGCTGCTCGCAAAAGCGGGTCTCGCAAACGGCTTCACCGTGAAGATGGACGTGCGCAACGACTATCCGTATAGCGAGATCGCGCAGGCGGTGCAGGCCAATTTCGCGCTCGCCAATATCAAGGTGCAACTCATGCCGAACGACAACAAGCAGACGCTCGGACGCTATCGCGCACGCGCGCACGATATCTACATCGGCGAATGGTCGGCGGACTATATCGATCCGCACAGCAATGCGCAGGGATTCGTCTGGAACCCGGACAACTCGGATGCATCGAGCTACAAGATGCTGGCGTGGCGCAACGCGTGGGACATTCCCGGTCTCAAGAAGGAAACCAACGCCGCGCTCGCCGAAAGCGATACGAAAAAGCGCGCGCAACTGTATCTGTCGATGCAGAAGGAAGTGCTCGCGAAATCGCCGTTCGTGATCATGTTCCAGAAAGTGTCGCAAGTGGCGGCGCGGCCGGGCGTGACGGGTCTCGAAGTCGGGCCGATCAACGATCTCGTGTCATATCGGAACATCAAGAAGCAGTGAGCGCCTTCACGATCCTCGCGGACCGCGTGCGCGCCGCGAACGCGCATCGCGGCGGCGTGCGTGTGGCGTTCGCGCTGCTGCGCTGGATCGCGATGCTCGTGATCACCTTCACGGGGCTGCTGGCGATCACGTTTTTTATCGGCCGCAAGATTCCGATCGATCCGGTGCTGGCGATTCTCGGCGATCGCGCGTCGGCGGCGGCGTACGCGGCGGCGCGCCTGCAGCTCGGGCTGGACAAGCCGCTCATCGACCAGTTCGCGATCTACGCGCGCGACGTGCTGCACGGTCATCTCGGCGTATCGCTGCTGACGGCCAATCCTGTCATCGACGATATCAAGCGCGTGTTTCCCGCCACGCTCGAACTCGCCACGCTGTCGACCTTTCTGGGCATCGCGATCGGTGTGCCGCTGGGCGTCGCGGCGGCCGTGAAGCACGATCGCGCGGTCGATCACATCGCGCGCGTGATCGGGCTGGCGGGCAGTTCGGTGCCGGTGTTCTGGCTCGCGCTGATGGGTCTGCTGCTGTTCTACGCGCGTCTGCATTGGGTATCGGGACCGGGGCGCATCGATCCGATGTACGACGGCATGGTCGATACGCGCACCGGCAGCTTACTGATCGATTCGGCGCTGGCGGGCGAGTGGGACGTGTTCAGAAACGCGTTCTTGCATATCGCGCTGCCGGCGAGCGTGCTGGCGTTCTATTCGATCGCGTATCTGTCGCGGATGACGCGTTCGTTCATGCTCGAACAACTCAGTCAGGAATACGTGACGACCGCGCGCGCCAAAGGTTTGACCGAGCCGCGCGTGATCTGGCGGCACGCGTTCGGCAATATCGCGGTGCCGCTGCTGACGGTGATCGCGCTCGCGTACAGCTATCTGCTCGAAGGCTCGGTGCTGACGGAGATCGTGTTCGCGTGGCCGGGCATCGGCTCGTATCTGACGGGCGCGCTGCTCAACGCCGACATGAACGCCGTGCTCGGCTCGACGCTCGTGATCGGCGCGACCTTCATCGCGCTCAATTTGCTGACGGATGCGCTGTATCGCGTGTTCGATCCGCGCGCACGCTGACATGGAGACCGCTTACGCATGCCATTGCCTGTCGAGAGCGCGCCGATGAAACCATCGTCCACGAACTGGCGCGCCTGGCTTTTGACCGATACGCCCGCGTCGCCGCGTCAGGCCGCGTTCGGGCGCGCGTATCAGCGCTGGCGACGGTTTTCGTCGAATCCGCTGAGCATGCTCGGGCTGGCAATTTTGCTGCTGCTGGTCGTGGTGGCGTTGATCGGGCCGTCGGTCGTATCGGACGATCCGTTCCGGCAAGTGCTGGCCGAACGTCTGACGCCGCCGGGCGCCGCGCACTGGTTCGGCACCGATCAGCTCGGACGCGACATCCTGTCGAGGCTCGTGCACGGCTCGCGCCTGACCTTGAGCATCGCGATGCTGGTGGTGGTGCTGGTCGTGCCGCTTGGCCTGCTGATCGGCACGGTCGCGGGCTATTGCGGCGGTTTCGTCGATACGGTCCTCATGCGGATCACCGACATCGCGCTCGCGTTTCCGAAGATCGTGCTCGCGCTCGCGTTCGCGGCGGCGCTCGGGCCGGGCGTGCTCAACGCGGTGATCGCGCTGTCGATCACCGCGTGGCCGCCGTATGCGCGGCTGGCGCGCGCCGAATCGCTGCGGCTGGCCAACGCGGACTATATCCACGCGGCGCGGCTGGCGGGCGCATCGCATACGCGGATCTTGCTGCGCTATATCGTGCCGCTGTGTTCGTCGTCCGTGATCGTGCGCGCGACGCTCGATATGGCGGGCATCATCTTCGCGGTCGCCGGTCTCGGTTTTCTGGGGCTGGGCGCGCAGCCGCCGAGCCCGGAGTGGGGCTACATGGTCGCGTCGGGCCGCAACGTGCTGCTCGACGCATGGTGGGTCGCGACCATTCCGGGCCTGGCGATTCTCGCGTTCAACCTGCTCGGCGACGGTCTGCGCGACGTCTTCGATCCGCGTCACGGAGGCTGAGATGTCCGACGTCCTGGCCGAAATCGATGGTTTGCAGGTCGCCTTCGCGGGTCACGACGGCGAACTCGCGCCCGCCGTTCGCGGTGTGTCGCTGACGGTGCGGCGCGGCGAGCGGCTGGGTATCGTCGGGGAATCGGGATCGGGCAAATCGCTGACGGGGCGCGCGCTGCTCGGACTGCTGCCGCCCGAGGCGAAATGGTCCGCGAATGCGCTGCGCTTCGACGGCCGCGATCTGCTCGCAATGCGCCCGAAAGAGCGCCGCACACTCTGCGGCACGCAGATGAGCATGATCCTGCAGGACCCGAAATACTCGCTCAATCCGGTGATGACCGTCGCGCAGCAAATGCGCGAAACCTTCGCGCGGCAGGGCGAACGGCTCAGCGCGAAGGCGATGCGCGAACGCATCGTGGAGGCGCTGGCCGCCGTGCATATCCGCGATCCGCAGCGCGTCGCGGATGCCTATCCGCACGAACTGTCGGGCGGCATGGGCCAGCGCGTGATGATCGCGATGATGGTGTTCGCGGGCCCGCCGTCTGTTGATCGCCGACGAGCCGATCAGCGCGCTCGACGTCCTGGTGTCGATGCAGGTGCTCGCCGTGCTCGATGAAATGATCGCGCGCCACGACACGGGCCTCGTCTTCATCAGCCACGATCTGCCGCTGGTGATGTCCTTCTGCGACCGCGTCGCGGTGATGTACGGCGGACGTATCGTCGAGATCTGCGCCGCGCGCGATCTCGCGCAGGCGCGTCATCCGTACACGCGCGGCTTGCTGGCCGCCAATCCGCCGCTGACCGATCCGCCCGACGAATTGCCGACTTTGCGGCGCGATCCGGCATGGCTCACCGAGTCGTTCGAGTCATGATCGACATCGAAAAGGCGTCCATCCGTTTCCGCACCAAGACCGGCCACGTCGATGCCGTGCGCGACGTGACGCTGCGCGTGGAGGAGGGCGAAGTATTCGGCCTGGTCGGCGAATCGGGCAGCGGAAAATCGACGCTGTTGCGCGCGCTCGCCGGCCTCACGCCGCTCAGCGAAGGCAGCATGCGAATCGCTTCGCACACCGATAAGCGCGACGTGCAGATGGTATTCCAGGACCCGTACGGCTCGCTGCATCCGCGCTTCACGGTCGACAGGACCTTGCGCGAATCGCTCGCGATCAACGGCATCGGCGATCAGGATGCGCGTATTTTGGCCGCGCTCGCCGAGGTCGGACTCGGGGCGGCGTATCGCTTTCGGTATCCTCATCAGTTGTCCGACGGACAGCGGCAACGCGTGTCGATCGCGCGGGCGCTGATCGTCGAGCCGCGCGTCTTGCTGCTCGACGAACCGACTTCCGCGCTCGATGTCTCCATGCAGGCGGAAATCCTCAATCTCCTGCGCCGGCTGCACGCGCAGCGCAAGCTGACGATGATTCTCGTCAGCCACAATCTGGCCGTCGTGGGCTTTCTCTGTCAGCGCGTGGCGGTGATGAAAGAGGGCGGCATCGTCGAGCAACTGGCGATCGAAGCCGTGCGCGCGCGCGACGTCCGGCACGAGTACACGCGCCGTCTTTTGATGGCGACGGATGGCTATTCGCGCGAGTCGCGGACCTCGTGAACCGTTTCGGTAGTTTTTGCGATGTCAAGCCAAAATTGTTTGTGCAGTGCCGCTCACTGTTGTGAAAACCACGCGTATAACCGGTATACCATGTCTTACAGCGGTCATCCGGATGTTCGACGAAAGCCGAACGCCAGCCGCTGTTAAAATACGCGACAAGAGTGTCGAGACGCGCCGACCAACGCCTTATGCGTGAGTATCCGGCTGCCCTCCGACTTCAGGCTAACCAACGGAAATCGTGTCTGACTGCTTCCGCCCAGCAGCGAGAAACGGTCTTATCCCCCGATGAAATTGCTAGATGCTTTAGTCGAACAGCGGATCAACGAAGCCGCATCGCGCGGTACCTTCAACGATCTGCCGGGCGCGGGAAAACCGCTCGAATTCGACGACGATCTCCTCGTTCCCGAGGAAGTCCGCGTCGCCAATCGCATCCTCAAGAACGCGGGCTTCGTCCTGCCGGCCGTCGAGCAGCTTCGCGCGCTGCGCGGCCTGCAGGATGAGCTCGATCGCGTGACCGACCCCGCCGCCCGCTGCCGCATTCAGGTCAAGATGCTCGCGCTGGATATGGCGCTCGAGTCGCTGCGCGGCGGCGGCTGCGTGCCGCACGAGTATCGCCGGCACATCGCGAAGCGGCTGTCCGAACGTCATTCGCGTGGCGAGCCGGAGCCGAATCAACCTTGACGTCGCACGATTCGCCGTGCGGCGCCGTTCCTGATCCATCCCCCATCGCGGATACCGCGAGCGAACGCGATCGCCGTTTCATGGCGATCGCGCAAGCCACCGCGGAAGACGCGCGCCGCGCCGGCGAAGTGCCGGTGGGCGCGGTGATCGTGCGCGGCGACGACGTCATCGCCACCGGTTTCAATCATCCGATTCGCGGTCACGATCCGTCCGCGCACGCCGAAATGGTCGCCTTGCGCGCGGCCGCGCAGGCGCTGCAGAACTATCGCTTGCCCGGCTGCGAACTCTACGTCACGCTCGAACCCTGTCTGATGTGCGCGGGCGCGATCATGCATGCGCGGATCGCGCGCGTGGTGTTCGGCGCGTCCGATTCCAAGACCGGCGCGTGCGGCAGCGTCGTCGACATGTTCGCGAACGAGCGGCTGAATCACCACGCCAGCGTGACGGGCGGCGTGCTCGCCGACGAATGCGGCCGCGCGCTGCAGAACTTCTTCGCGGAGCGCAGGCGTCTTGCGCGCGAGGAACGCGATGCGCGTCGTGCGCGCGAAGCGACGTCGGGCGATCCATCCCAAACCAAAACGAACTGAATGACCGTGAAATCACGCACCATCGAACTCGTGGCGCCGTCCGGCTATCCGCAAGATCCGGCCAACATCGAGCGGGCGTTGAAACGTTTGCGCGAGCAAGGGCATCGCGTCGAGAACGTCGAAGCGGCGCAGCGCAAGTTTCAGCGCTTCGGCGGCACGGACTACGAGTGCGCGTCCGATCTGAACCGTCTCGCCGATCCGTCGCGCGCGCTGCCGGATATCGTGCTGGCGGTGCGCGGCGGTTACGGTGCGTCGCGGCTGTTGCACGGGCTGGATTATCAGGGCTTGCAGCGACGGCTCGCCGGTCAGCCGATCGCCATCGTCGGACATAGCGACTTCACCGCGATCCAATGCGCGCTGTTCGCGCAGGCGGGCATCAAGAGCTTCGGCGGCCCGATGTTCAACGGCGATTTCGGCGCGGAAGAGTTGAGCGATTTCACGATGCATCACTTCTGGCAGGCCATCTCTCAATCGACGCTGACGGTGACGAGCAACACGCCGCAACGCCGCGCGGTGGACGCGAGCGGCATGCTGTGGGGCGGCAATCTGGCGATGCTGGCGTCGCTGGTCGGCACGCCGTATCTGCCGCCGGTCGAAGGCGGGATTCTGTTCCTCGAAGATGTGAACGAGCATCCGTTTCGCGTCGAGCGGATGCTGTATCAGCTGCATCAGGCGGGCGTGCTGTCGCGCCAGCAGGCAATCGTGATGGGCGATTTCATGGGCGCCAAGCTGTCGGATTACGACAACGGCTTCACCCTCGATTCGGTGATCGACCAGATTGGCAACGTAACGGGCGTGCCGATCGTGACGGGTTTGCCGTTCGGGCATATTGAGGACATGCTGACGTTGCCATTCGGTGCATCCGCGCACCTGAGGGCGACGGAGCAGGGCTTCACGCTCCGGATGACGGACTATCCGCATCTGGCTTGACGCTACACTGAGGGCGCTTCGAAAGAGCGCCTTCTTTTAAGCTTTAAAGCACAACTAATCGTATGTTTTTGCACCATTTACGAACGTGCAGTGCACCAAACGCGCTCTCGTGATTGTCGACAAAAAAGTGGCGGCAATGCTGACAAAAACTTGATGAATGGCCGCTATGCCTTGTATCTATTGGCTCGGCAGGCGCCGTCAGCATGAAATCCGGGCGCGACATCGCCCATTTTTAAATTGAATTGTTGACAATCTTTATGTCGATTCTAAGATGGTCAACATGCAAGCGAGCACATCATGTCCGAACCAAAACCGAGTGCTGCATCGAACGCTTCATCGGGCGCTGCCAACGGCGCCGGCGGAGCCAATGCCGAGTCGATTGCCGAGAACATCCGCGCCGCGATCCTCGAGCATCGGCTCGCACCGGGCGCGAAGCTGACCGAAGCGCAATTGTGCGAAGTGTTCGCCGTCAAGCGCGGCACGGTGCGTCAGGCGCTGGCGCAACTGGCGGGCGAACGGCTGGTGGATCTGGAACCGAATCGCGGGGCGTTCGTCGCGAGTCCGTCGCTGCAGGAAGTGCATGAAGTGTTCGAGATGCGTCGGATCATCGAATTGGCGGTGGTGGAACGGATCGCGCAGGGTCACGGCACGCGGCGCTTGAAGTCGATCGGCGCGACCATCGGGCGGGAACGCCGCGCGTTCGAAAACCACGACTTTTCTGCGTGGATCCGGCTTTCCGGCGAGTTTCATACGGAACTGGCTTCGCTGACGGGTAATACAGTGTTGTGCGAATGCCTGTCGGGACTGGTGGCGCGCTCGACGCTGATTTCGGCGCTGTATGAATCGCTCGGCAAGAGTTCGTGTTCGTTCGAAGACCACGAGCACATTCTCGCCGCACTCGACGCAGGCGACGCAGCCAAAGCCGCCGATCTGATGGCGCAACATCTGCGCGACGTCGAATTGAAAATGCTGGAGCGGCCCGCACGTGGCGCGGTCGATCTGAGGGAAGTATTCGCACGACCCGCCGAGCGCGAAAAGCTGCTCGACGCGTGAAGCAGGGGCGGGCCGCACGCGGTCTGCCATCGAAGGAATAAAGCAGGACTAAATAAATGGAGACGGTGCCCTGTGCGCGAGCGCAAAGCACGCTAAGAAACACAAGCGCAGCATGCGCTGACTGAACGATACGCTCATCCGAGCGTGCAATGAAAACCGTCCACGACGGGCGTCCGGGCATCGGCCCGCGCTCTTGGCAAGACGTCATGGACGCTACGCAAATCCAAAAGAATGCCGAGCCGCCGGACCGTGGCGAAGGTATCCAATCGAAGCTTGAAAGCCCGAGTATTTGCAGGTTTTTCATCACGCAAGCCGCCTATCGAAGGAGTCGTCATGGCCCAGTTCAGCGCATCCGGCAGCTCAGCCCTGCCACCCTATGAAGAGGAGTTCGGCGGACCGTCGAGCGAACCCGAGCACGGCATGCCCGCCGGCTACAGCGATCGTCTCTACAACGAGGACCTCGCCCCGCTCAAAGCCCAAACCTGGGGCGCGTACAACATCTTCGCGTTCTGGATGTCCGACGTGCACAGCGTCGGCGGATATGTTTTCGCTGGCAGTCTGTTCGCGCTCGGTCTGACGAGCTGGCAAGTGCTGGTGTCGTTGTTGATCGGCATCGGTTTCGTCAACGTGTTGTGTAACCTCATCGCGAAGCCGAGTCAGGTCGCGGGCGTGCCGTATCCGGTCGCGGCGCGCGCCACGTTCGGCGTGTTGGGCGCGAATATTCCGGCTGTCATTCGCGGCTTGATCGCGGTGGCGTGGTACGGGATTCAGACGTATCTCGCATCGAGCGCGCTGGTGATCGTCGTGCTGAAGTTCATCCCGTCGCTGATGCCTTACGCCGATGTCCACAAGTACGGCTTCGTCGGCCTGTCGGCGCTCGGCTGGGCGGGCTTCATGCTGCTGTGGGTGTTGCTGGCCGTCGTGTTCTGGCGCGGCATGGAGATGATCAAGAAGTTCATCGACTTCGCCGGTCCCGCCGTGTATGTTGTGATGTTCGCGCTCGCCGGTTATATGGTGTGGCGCGCGGGCATCCAGAACATCGGGCTGAATCTCGGCGGCGTGAAGTATCACGGCGCGGAAGTGATTCCGGTGATGATCACCGCCGTCTCGCTGGTCGTGTCGTATTTCTCCGGCCCGATGCTCAACTTCGGCGACTTCTCGCGCTACTGCAAGAGCTATCGCAGCGTGAAGCGCGGTAACTTCTGGGGCTTGCCGGTCAACTTCCTGGCGTTTTCGCTGGTGACGGTGATCACGACGGCCGCGACGCTGCCGGTGTTCGGCCAGTTGATCACCGATCCGGTGGAAACGGTCGGCCGCATCGATCATCCGACGGCGGTGATTCTCGGCGCGCTGACGTTCACGATCGCGACCATCGGTATCAATATTGTGGCGAACTTCGTGTCGCCGGCGTTCGACTTCTCCAACGTCGCGCCGAAACTGATCTCGTGGCGCATGGGCGGCATGATGGCGGCGACCGCGTCGATCTTCATCACGCCGTGGAACCTGTTCAACAACCCGGCCGTGATTCACTACACGCTGTACATTCTCGGCAGCTTTATCGGACCGTTGTATGGCGTGCTGATCGTCGACTTCTATCTGGTCAAGCGCGGCAAGCTGGTCGTCGACGATCTCTATACGACGTCGGAAACCGGCAAGTACTGGTACACGAAGGGCGTGAATCGCCGTGCGGTGATGGCGCTGGTGCCCGCCGCGATCATCGCGACGCTGTGCGTGATGTTGCCGTCGCTCGAAAGCTCCGCGAACTTCTCGTGGTTTATCGGCGCGGGGCTGGCGGCGGTGTTCTACTGGTTCCTCGCGGACCGCAAGCAGCCGGTTTAAACACATAAAGCACGTCGGAACCTGAGAGCACACCCAAAGTAGTTGGAGAACAGCAATGCGTATCAAACTGATCAACCCGAATACCACGCAACGCATGACCGATTCGATGGCCCGTTGCGCCCGCGAAATCGCCGCGCCCGGCACGGAAATCATCGCGGTATCGCCGACGATGGGGCCGCCGTCCATCGAAGGCTATTACGACGAAGCGGTCGCCTCGCTCGGTCTGCTGGCGGAAGTGGAAGCGGGAGAGAAGCAGGGCATCGACGGCTATGTGATCGCGTGCTTCGGCGATCCGGCGCTGTACGCGGCGCGCGAGTTGGCGCGCGGCCCGGTGATCGGCATCGCGGAAGCGGCGATGCACGCGGCGAGCGTCATCGCGCCGGGATTTTCGGTCGTGACGACGCTGCAACGCACCTGCAACATGGCGTGGCACCTGGCGGAACGCTACGGCATGACGCGCTTCTGCAAGAACGTGCGCGCAACGGATGTCGCCGTGCTCGAACTGGACGAACCGGGCTCGGCCGCGCGTCAGACGATCATCGACGAATGCCGCCGCGCGCTCGACGAAGACGGCTCGGACGCCATCGTGCTCGGCTGCGCGGGCATGGCGGAGTTTTGCCGCGAAGTGGAGCAGGCGATCGGCGCGCCCGTCGTGGAAGGCGTGACGGCGGCCGTGAAATGGGCGGAAGCGCTGGTCGCGCTGAAGCTGAACACGGCGAAACGCGGCGATTACGCGCGTCCGCTCGCGAAACGGTACGACGGCGTTTTGTCGGATTTCAGCCCGCGCTGATGGTTTTTGTGCAAGCGCACATACCACCGGCGTGACCCGCAATATTGGCCCTGATGTATGGGCGCGCCGGGGTGTTTTGGCTACACTGAATCGTTGACAATCCCGTCTTTCCATCGCTTACCGTCATGTCACTCGATCCGAACTATCCACGCGACCTGATCGGCTACGGCCGTCATCCGGTGCAGGCCAACTGGCCGGGACGCGCACGCATCGCCGTGCAATTCGTGCTCAATTACGAAGAAGGCGGTGAAAACTGCGTGCTGCACGGTGATCCGGGCTCCGAGCAGTTTCTGTCGGAAATCGTCGGCGCGGCCGCGTATCCGTCGCGTCACATGAGCATGGAGTCGATTTATGAATACGGCTCGCGTGTGGGCGTATGGCGCATTCTGCGCGAATTCGAAAAGCGCGACATGCCGCTGACCATTTTCGGCGTCGGCATGGCGATGGAGCGTCATCCGGAACTGGCGCGCGCGTTCGTCGAACTGGGGCATGAAATCGCGTGCCACGGCTATCGCTGGATTCACTATCAGGACATGACGCCGGAGCGCGAAGCGGAGCATATGCGCCTCGGCATGGAAGCGATCGAGCGCGTGACGGGGCAGCGTCCGCTCGGCTGGTACACGGGCCGCGACAGTCCGAATACGCATCGTCTGGTGGCGGAATACGGCGGCTTTCTGTACGACTCGGATTATTACGGCGACGACCTGCCGTTCTGGACCGAAGTCGAAGTAACGGGCGGCGAGAAGAAGCCGCATCTGATCGTGCCTTACACGCTCGATACCAACGACATGCGCTTCGCCACGCCGCAAGGCTACAACACGGGCGATCACTTCTTCACGTATCTGAAAGACGCGTTCGACGTGCTCTACGAAGAAGGCGACGAAGCGCCGAAGATGCTGTCCATCGGCATGCACTGCCGCTTGCTCGGCCGTCCGGGACGCTTCCGCGGCCTGCAGAAATTCCTCGATCACATCGAGAAGCATGACCGCGTGTGGGTGACGCGTCGCGTGGATATCGCGCGTCACTGGCGCGAGCAGCATCCTTTCAATAACAACAACGGGACGGCGGCATGAAGGCGATGGATTACACACTCGACCAGATCAACACGATGCCGTCCGACACTTTCGTGACGGTGCTCGCGGGCATTTTCGAGCATTCGCCGTGGGTTCCCGAACAGGCCGCGCAACAGCGTCCGTTCAAGAGCATCGACGCGCTGCATGCGGCGATGTCGCGGATCGTCGAACAATCGGGCAACGAGAAGCAGCTCGCGCTCATCAACGCTCACCCGGAACTCGCGGGCAAGGCGGCGGTGCGCGGCGAACTCACCGCCGAATCGACGCGCGAACAAAGCGGCGCGGGGCTGAATCTCTGCACGCAGGAAGAATTCGACAGATTGCAAACGCTGAACGCGCAGTATCGCGACAAGTTCGGCTTTCCGTTCATTCTCGCCGTGCGCGGTTACGACCGTCACGGCATCATCGCGAACTTCGAGGCGCGCGTGAATCACGATCGCGCCGAAGAGCTTCGCACGAGTCTCGATCAGATTTACCGGATCGCCGGCTTCAGGTTGAACGACCTGATCAAGGCTTGATCCGCTTTCACCGCAACCGAAAAGGACGAAGACATGGCAATTCCGACACTCGACCCCAACGCACCCGAATTCACGCGTCGCTATGTGAATCTCGCGGACCCGCGTCTGGGCGCGCAGGCACTCGAGACGAGCGACGATTTCTTCGCGCCGAAAGAGCGCATGCTGAACCCGGAACCGGCCGTGTTCATCCCCGGCAAGTTCGACGATCACGGCAAGTGGATGGACGGCTGGGAAACGCGCCGCAAGCGCACGACCGGCTATGACTGGTGCATCGTCAAGCTGGCGCGTCCGGGCGTGATCAAGGGTATCGACGTCGATACGAGCCACTTCACGGGTAATTTCCCGCCGGCGGCATCGATCGACGGCGCGCATGTGCCGAACGGCGACGCGCCGTGCGGCTCGACGCAATGGACCGAAATCGTTCCGTCGACGACGCTGCAAGGCAACAGCCACCACTATCTGGAAGTCAGCGCCGAACAGCCGATCACGCATCTGCGCGTGAATATCTATCCGGATGGCGGCATCGCGCGGCTGCGTGTGTATGGTCAGCCGCAACTCGACTGGCGCAACGCCGACAAGAACACGCTGGTCGATCTCGGCGCGATGGAAAACGGCGCGTACATGGTCGGCACCAACAACCAGCACTTCGGTTTGGCTTCGACCCTTCTGATGCCGGGCCGCGGCGTCAACATGGGCGATGGCTGGGAAACGCGCCGCCGTCGCGAGCCGGGCAACGACTGGTGTATCGTCGCGCTCGCGCAGCCGGGTATCATCAAGAAAGTGGAAGTCGATACGGCGCACTTCAAGGGCAATTTCCCGGACCGTTGCTCGCTGCAGGCGGTCCACGTGAAGGGCGGCACGGACAGTTCGCTCGTCACGCAAGCGATGTTCTGGCCGGTGCTGCTCGGCGAGCAGAAGCTGTAGATGGACAAGCAGCATGTCTACGAGTCGGAACTCGCGGCGCTCGGTCCCGTGACGCACGTTCGCTTCAATATTTTCCCTGACGGTGGCGTGTCGCGTCTGCGTCTCTTTGGAACGCTTGCATAATGAAAAAACTCGCTATCGAACCGTTGACGCGCGCTGCGTTCAAGCCTTATGGCGATGTCATCGAACTCGATGGCGCGAAGCAGATTCCGATCAACCTCGGCACGACGATGCGCTTTCACGATCTCTGCAACGTCGACGTGACAGATCAGGGCGGTCATGCCATCGTCAACCTGTTTCGCGGACAGCCGCGCACGCTGCCCTTCGAATGCAAGATGATGGAGCGGCATCCGCTCGGCAGTCAGGCGTTCATTCCGCTCGACGATCGGCCGTATCTGGTCGTCGTCGCGCCTGCCGGCGATCTGGTCGAATCCGAGATTCGCGCGTTCGTCACGAAGGGCTGGCAGGGCGTGAATTACGCGAAGGGCGTCTGGCATCATCCGCTGCTCGCGTTGGACAAGGTGAGCGATTACATCGTCGTGGATCGCGGTGGAGAAGGGAAGAATCTGAACGAGCAAGACCTGAGAGAATCGCTCTGGCTGACGGAAGACGCGTTGCGTTGAACGTCAATGCCTGAAGCATGAAAGGACCGGCGCAGTCGAGGCCGGTCCTTTTCTTTTGATGGCGTTATGATAGTCGGCTCATTTCCCCGACGAGCCCATCACGATGATCGACCTCCGCAGCGATACCGTCACCCGTCCGAGCAAGCCGATGCTGGCCGCCATGTCAGCCGCCGAAGTCGGCGACGATGTCTGGGGCGACGATCCCACTGTCATCGAGCTGCAAACCACGCTCGCGGAGCGCACCGGCAAGGAAGCCGGGCTGTTTTTCCCGAGCGGCACGCAAAGCAATCTCGCTGCGTTGATGGCGCATTGCGCGCGTGGCGACGAATACATCGTCGGCCAGATGGCGCACACGTACAAATACGAAGGCGGCGGCGCGGCGGTGCTCGGCAGCATCCAGCCGCAGCCGATCGAAAACGCCGCCGACGGCTCGCTGCCGCTGGAAAAGATCGCGGCGGCAATCAAGCCGATCGACGATCACTTCGCGCGGACGAAACTGCTGGCGCTGGAAAACACCATCGGCGGGAAGATTCTGCCTGCATCGTATGTGGCGGAAGCGATGCAGCTTGCGCGCGACAAAGGTCTGAACACTCACCTCGACGGCGCGCGCGTGTTCAACGCGGCGGTCGGATCGGGCAAGCCGGTCGCCGAATTGTGCGCCGCGTTCGATACCGTGTCCATCTGCTGCTCGAAAGGTCTCGGCGCGCCGGTCGGCTCGGTGCTGGTCGGCAAGCGTGAATTGATCGATATCGCGCATCGCTGGCGCAAGGTGCTGGGCGGCGGCATGCGGCAGGCGGGCGTGCTCGCGGCGGCGTGTCTGTATGCGCTGGATCATCACGTCGAGAGTCTCGCGCAGGATCACGACAATGCGGCGCGTCTCGCGGAAGGGCTCGCGCAGATCGATCAGATCAAGGTGCAATCGCACGCGACGAACATGGTGTTCGCGCAGATTCCGCAGGCGCATTGCGCGCCGCTCGAAGCGTTTTTGAAAGAGCGCGGCGTGCTGACGCAGATGCTTTATGCGTCGCGATTTGTCACGCATCGGGATGTGTCGCGTGAGGATATCGATACGGCTGTTGACGCGGTGAAGGCGTATTTCGCGTCGCGTTGAGCGTCATCGTTCGTCGAAAAAAAACGCCCCGCGTCTTTCGAGCGCGGGGCGTTTTTACTTGTAGCAGACGATTTACTCCACCGTGCCGCCATCGAACCACGCGGCCACCTTCTGACGCTCCGCGTCCGTCATCTGCGTGACATTGCCCAACGGCATCGCCTTGAGCGTCACAGCCTGCTGATGCACGCGCTGCGCGTTCTGCTTGATCTCGGCGGGCGTATCGAGCAACACGCCGGCGGGCGCGCTGCCCATCATCGTCGGATGCGCGGAGTGGCAGGTTGCGCAACGCTGCTGGATGATCGGCTGAATATCCGAGACCTTGATCGACGGCGCACCGGCGGCTTGCGCGACCGGCACGGTCGGCGCGAGCATCGTCCAGGCGAATGCGCCCAACACCAGCACCAGACCCGCGACCGGCATGTACCACAGCACCTGGCCACGGTGACGCATCACGAAGAACTGACGAATCAGCGCGCCGGCCAGCATGATTAGCACGAGGATGACCCAGTTGTACTTGTGCGTGTAGGTCATCGCGTAGTGGTTCGACAGCATCGCGAACACTACCGGCAACGTGAAATACGTGTTGTGCACCGAGCGCTGCTTGCCGCGCTTGCCGTAGATCGGGTTCGGCGTTTCGCCCTTGAGCATCGCCGCGACCATCTTGCGCTGACCCGGAATGATCACGAAGAACACGTTCGCCGACATGATCGTCGCGATCATCGCGCCGGTAATCAGATACGCCGCGCGGCCCGCGAACACATGGCACGCGATAAACGCGGCAACCAGCACATAAATGCCGACGCAAATGCCGAGCAGCTTGTCGTTCGTCCCGAGCACGCGGCACAGCGTGTCGTAGACGATCCAGCCCGCCATCAGGAAACCGAGCGCGGCGGATACCGCGACGACCAGACCCATATCGAGCACGCTCTTGTCGATCAGATACGTGCTGGGCGAGAGCAGATACAGCACGAAGAACAGGCCGAAGCCGGACATCCACGTGGTGTACGACGGCCAGAACGACCAGTGCAGATGCTCGGGCATATCGGACGGCGCGACCGAATACTTCTGCATGTGATAGAAGCCGCCGCCGTGCACATGCCAGAAATCGCCGAACACGCCGCGACGTCGCGCGTTGGGATCGGTCGGCGGTTTGAGGCTGTTATCGAGCGCTACGAAATAGAACGATTCGCCGGTCCAGGCGATCGCGACGATGACGTGCAGACAGCGCAACGCCAGATTGAGCCAGTCGGTGACAAAGCCTTCCATGTACTCCTCCAACTACCGATTTGTTATGCGCTTGTGGGGTCTGTTATGCGCTTGTGGGGTCCAAGCCGATGTCTTTGACGATGTGTTCGATTCAGCTGCCGCGATACGTGCTGTACGCCCAGGGCGAAACCAGCAGCGGCACGTGATAGTGCGCGCCCGCATCCGCGATACCGAAGCGCAGCACGACGCGATCGACGAAGCGCGGTTCCGGCACCTTTACGCCGATGGCCGCGAAGTAATCGCCTGCATGGAACACGAGTTCGTATTCGCCGGTTTCGAACTCGGCGCCTTCGAGCAGCGGCGCATCGGCGCGGCCGTCGTGATTCGTGTGGATGGTTTTGATCGCGCGGCGCGTGTCGCCGTTCAGCGCGAACAACTCGATCTTGATGTCGGCGCCGGGGCGGCCGTTCGCGGTGTCGAGGACGTGGGTGGTGAGCTTGCCCATTCGCAGTTTCCTTGGTGTGTGCGAGTTCCGGCTTTTGCGCATCGATCCGAAATTCCGCACCGTGATAGATACGGTGCGTCTCTCGGCGGATCGAGGCTCCACGTCAGTGGCTACATACCCGTCGGCGTATCAGATGCGCGCCGTGAACAGCATTGTAGAAATTCGAGACGCGCTGTGCGGCCCCGATAGGAAAGATAATCGCCGCGACATGACAGCGCACCGTAAGCCTCGCGCGGCGAGGCGGCAAACACAGGCAAACGGAGTCGAAACGGCTTCTCCGGCGATGCTACCTGCGCCAAAATTCGCGAATATATTGCGGGCCTGAGGACGAACATCACACCAGGCTGATTGCGGACTAATTTTTGGCTGGGGAAAGTGTCGATGCGCGCGATATTCGCGGCGTCCCGAAGACGGCGATCGACGCTGGGTAACCGGGGCTTCAACCGGAACCCGTCCACCGTTTTTGGGAGAGCTGTCTATGCAACACAAAACCCTGCTGGTCAAGAATGCCCGCGTGCTCGTCACGATGGATGCGCAGCGCCGCGAGATCGCCGACGGCGGTCTTTTTGTCGAAGGCAACCGCATCGTCGCGGTCGGGCCGACGAGCGAACTGCCGCAATCGGCCGATAAAGTGCTCGATTTGCGCGGGCATCTGGTGATTCCGGGCCTGATCAACACGCATCACTATATGTACCAGAGCCTGACGCGCGCGATTCCCGCCGCGCAGAACGCCGAGTTGTTCGGCTGGCTCACGAATCTGTACAAGATCTGGGCGCATCTGACGCCCGAGATGATCAATGTTTCGACGACGACGGCAATGGCCGAACTGCTGCTGTCGGGCTGCACGACGTCGAGCGATCATCTAACGGCAGCCGGCTGGACGACAGCATCGCGGCGGCGCGCGAGATCGGCATGCGCTTTCACGCGGCGCGCGGAAGCATGAGCGTCGGTCAGAAGGATGGCGGTTTGCCGCCGGATTCGGTCGTCGAAAAAGAAGACGCGATTTTGAAGGACACGCAGCGGCTGATCGAGACGTACCACGACGAAGGACGTTACGCGATGCCACGCGTGGTCGTCGCGCATTGTCCTTGTTCGAATATGCGACTGGCGTCGGGCATCGCGCCGATTCGTTCGATGCGCGATGCGGGTGTGCCTGTGGGATTGGGCGTCGATGGTTCCGCATCCAACGATGGCGCGCAGATGGTCGGCGAAGTGCGGCAGGCTTTGTTGCTCCAGCGCGTGGGCTTTGGACCTGATGCCATGACGGCGCGCGAGGCGCTCGAGATCGCTACTTTGGGCGGGGCCCGGGTTTTGAATCGCGATGATATCGGGGCGTTGGCGCCGGGTATGGCGGCGGATTTCGTGTCGTTCGATCTTTCGCAGCCGGCGTTTGCTGGTTCTTTGCACGATCCTGTTGCTGCGCTGGTGTTTTGTGCGCCTTCGCAGGTGGCTAATAGTGTTGTTGATGGGCGGGTTGTTGTACGGGATGGACGGCTGGTTACTGTCGATCTTGGGCGTGTGGTTGAGCGGCACAATGCGCTTTCGTCTTCGCTTGTTGCTGGGCGGTGATGGTTCTGTTTGTTTGCTTGTCGCTGGGTTTTATGCAGTAACCGCTTCCTCGGCGGTGGGGTCACTTTCTTTGCGGCGGTGTATAGACCGGGGACATAGCTAACGGTCTGTCGGGGACATGGTTGACAAGTTGTGTGCGTCAAGTTGTGCAGAAATCGGATGCCGGTGGTTTCAGTTGATCCTTCTGTGCGACGTGCGGCGCGAAGGGCGTAGCCCGCAGCGCCGAACGCCGCGCGGCCGCTATGCAGCAGC